>NZ_JAAGPO010000027.1:0-76412 GCF_017104825.1 Burkholderia sp. Ac-20345
TCGAACGGGCTCGCGTCGATGCTAGTCCGGCAGGGGTCGCGCTGGACCACCGAAATCGGCGGTGCGCTGAAGGAATCGCTGCACTCGCTGCTCGATCTCGGCTCGGTTGGAAGCTGGTGGCATGACCGGCTGGTGCGCGCCGACGAGCGCGCAGATCTTGCGCACGCACTCTGGATCATCATCGCCGTGCTCGTGCCCGCGCTCGTCGTCGAATGGTTCGCGAAGCGGCTGTTGCGACGTGCGCTGGCCGCATTGGCCGCACGGCGCGCCGGCACGTCGCCCCCCACTGCGCCCGACTCCGCCACGCCCGACGACGACAACACGCCGCCGGACACGCCCGACGCCCCCGACGCCGCGCCCGCAGCGTCGCAAGGCCGTGGCCACGCGCGCCGCCACACCACCCTGCTGCACCGGATGCCGCGCGCGCTCGTCAGCCTCGCGTTGCGTGCAGTGCCGCTGCTCGTGTTCGTCGGCGTCGCGAGCCTGACGATGTCGGCGATCGGCGATACGGGCACGCCGATCGAATCCGCGCTCGAAGCGCTGATCGACATCTACGTGATCTGCCGGCTCGTCACGATCGTCAGCCGGCTGTTCTTCCAGCCCGATGCGCGGCAACTGCGGTTGCTGCATATCAGCGACGCGTGGGCCGATTTCGCGCAACGCTCGATCGCGCGGATCGTGATCGTGGTTGGCGCCTGCACGGCCGCTGTCGAGATCGCAGCGAACTTCGGTCTCAGCGACGCCGGTCACGTCGCGCTGCTGAAAGCCGTCGCGCTCGTCGGGCACCTGATGGTTTCGGCACTGATCCTGCAGTGCCGCCAGCCGGTCGCCGCGCGGATCCGCGCGGCCGGCGACGGCCGCCCCTCCTTTACGATGATCACCAACGCGCTCGCGGACGCATGGGCTCCGGTGTCGGTATTCATCGTGATGGCGCTGTGGTTCGTGTGGGCGCTCGACGTCCACAACGGCTACCGCGTGCTGATCACGCTCGGCGGCCGCTCGATCGCCGTGATGATCGGCATGCGGATGGTGTCGATCGTCGTGTTCGGCGCGCTCGCGCGGCTGTTCCAGGGCCGCGACGAAGACCGCACGCTCGTCCATCTGCACGCATACCGCTACTACCCGCTGCTGCGCCAGATCGTGTCGGGCGCGATCGGCATCGTAACCATCGTGCTGCTGCTGCAGATCTGGGGCGTGCCGATCTTCCGCGCGTTCGAAACCGGCACGATCGGCCACCGGCTCGCGTCGGCACTGGTGACGATCGCGATCGCAGCCATCGTCGCGCTCATCGTGTGGGAAGCCGCGAACATCGCGATCGAGCGCCGGCTGCAGCGATGGACGCGCGAAGGCAATCTCGTGCGCGCGGCACGGTTGCGCACGCTGCTGCCGATGCTGCGCTCGCTGCTGTTCGTGATGATCGCGCTCGTCGTCGTGCTGACGGGCCTCAGCCAGCTCGGCGTGAACGTCGGCCCGCTGCTTGCCGGCGCCAGCATCTTCGGCGTCGCGCTCGGCTTTGGTTCGCAGAAGCTCGTGCAGGATTTCATCACCGGGATCTTCCTGCTGATGGAAAACGCGATGCAGGTCGGCGACTGGGTCACGCTCGCCGGCGTGTCGGGCACGGTCGAGTACCTGTCGATCCGCACCGTGCGGCTGCGCGCCGGCGACGGATCGCTGTACACGATCCCGTTCAGCTCGGTGACGACCGTCAACAATACGAATCGCGGGCTCGGCAACGCAGCCGTCAAGATCGGCATTGCCTACGGCGAGGATATCGATCGCGCGATCGCGACGCTGAAGGAGATCGGTGCCGCGTTGCGCGACGATCCGAAGTACCGCGACGGCATCCTGTCGGACTTCAGCTACTGGGGTATCGACCAGGTCGACGGCGCGACGCTCGCGCTGGCCGGACAGATGCAATGCACGGACGCGACGCGCTGGGGCGTGCAGCGTGAATTCAACCGGCGGATCGCCGAGACGTTCCGCGAACGCGGCATCCGGATCGCCAATCCGCAGCGCAGCGTCGTCGCGTACGCGGACGGATCGCAGCCTGTCGTCAATGACGAAAACGGCGGCAACGGCGACAACGGCCATGCTGCCGAACCGACGGCCCGGCCGCCGTCGCCCGCCGAACCGGCGCACAAGCCGGGTTGACCCGCCGGGGCTGACGGCGCGCCGCGTTCAACGCGCGGCGGGCTTGTTCACGCGTCGAGTGCTTTTCGCGGCGGGTGCCGACGCGCCCGCCTTCGCCGAGCGTTTCGCCGCCGCGCCCTGCCCCGGCTTCGAGCCGGCTTCAGGATCCGCAGCCGATACGTCGCGCTGCGCGTGCCATTGCTCGAGCAGCACGCGCGTCTGTTCGGCGATCGTGTCGGTCAGCAGCGCCGCACGCTCGCCCTCGAATGCCTCCCATTCGAGCAACTGCAGCGCCGAACGCTGCGCCATGTGGAACACCGTGATCTGCCCGAACAGGCTCAGCGCGCGTAATCGCGTGACCGGATCGTTGGCCGGGCGCCCCGAGATACGGCCGATCAGCTCGGCGCTCACGTCGTTGAGCGGCTTGCGCATGCGTTTCATCAGGATTTCGCTCGCGCTCGCCGGCTCCTGGCCGCCTTGCTCGCGCGCGAAGAACATCCGCTGGTTCATCGTTTTCGGCGCCGTGAACATCCGGTCCGCAAGCGCACGCAGCAGCCCGACGAACGCGTCGATCAGCACGTCGACGTCCGCGTCCGCATCGAGCATCGCCCACGCATGGCCGACTGCCGGCGCGAACACATCCCAGCCGTGCTCCGCGATCGTCTCCACGCACGCGCGGTACACGCCTTCCTTGTTCTCGAAGTAGTACTGGAGCGCCGGCGCGTTCACGCCGGCCATCGCGGCGATCTCGCGTGTCGACGCACCCGCGAACCCGCGTTCGCCGAACAGTTCGATCGCCGCCTCGATGATCCGCTGGCGCGTTTCGTCGCCGCGGGCGTAGCCGCCCGCCGACGTGCGGCGCAGCTTCTTCGCTTCATTCATGCCTTCCTCGTCATTCGGTCGATCGACATTCTACTTGACACAATTCTATCAACTGGAATAATTCTTCCACTTGGAATAAATTGGATGCCGGCATGTCGACGCTGCAAGACTCTCCACAGAAAGCAAATCGTCAGGAAAACGGAACAACACCGCGAAACGGCAACCGCTCGAAGCGGCGCGTCCTGCTCGTCGCCGCCGTGCTCGCGGCCATCGGTGGCGCCGTCTGGCTCGGCCGCTGGTGGACTGTCGGCCGCTTCATCGAAAGCACCAACGACGCGTACCTGCAGGCGGACAGCATGACCGCCGCGCCGAAGGTCGCCGGTTACGTGACCGACGTGTATGTGCGCGACAACCAGGCCGTGAAGTCCGGCGATCCACTCGTGCGGCTCGATGTCCGCCAGTACCAGGTCGCGCTTGCACAATCGCTTGCGACCGTCGACGCGCGCCGCGCGGATATCGCACGCGCCGAGGCCGACATCAGCCAGCAGCATGCGAATCTCGAACAGGCCGACGCGCAGGCGAAGGTGTCGCGCATCAATGCGCAGCACGCCAGCGACGAATACTCGCGCTATGCCCCGCTCGCGGCGACCGGTGCGGAAACGCACGAACGCGTGGCCGACCTGAAGAGCACGCGCGATCAGGCGGCCGCGACGCTCGCCGCGAACAATGCGTCGATCGCTGCCGCGCGCACGCAGATCGCGTCGTTCACCGCGCAGCTCCAGCAGGCGCGCGCGCAGCTCGAAGCCGCGCAGGCCAGCGCCGCGCAGGCGCAGCTCGATCTCGACAACACGATCGTGCGCAGCACCCTCGCCGGCCGCGTCGGCGATCGCACGGTGCGCGTCGGTCAATACGTGCAGCCCGGCACGCGCCTGCTGACCGTCGTGCCCGTCGACTCGATCTACCTCGTCGCGAACTTCAAGGAAACGCAGATCACCAACATGCGCATCGGCCAGCCCGTCGAACTTCACGTCGACGCGCTGCCGGACGGTGCGCTGTCGGGCGTCGTCGACAGCTTCGCACCCGGCACGGGCGCGCAGTTCGCGCTGCTGCCGCCCGAGAATGCGACCGGCAACTTCACGAAGATCGTCCAGCGCGTGCCGGTGCGCATCCGCCTCGCCGCGAACGCCCGCGCGCAGCGCATGCTGCTGCCGGGGCTGTCGGTGACGGTCGACATCGATACGCGCTCGGCCCGCGACGAGACACATCATGGCTGAACCGTCCGCCACGATGCCCGTGCCGCCGCACGAAGGCCGCGCGAGCGTAACCGACTGGATCGCGGTCGCGGCCGGCGCACTCGGCGCGCTGATGGCGACGCTCGACATCTCGATCACGAACTCCGCGCTGCCGCAGATCCAGGGCGAAATCGGCGCGACCGGCACCGAAGGCACGTGGATCTCGACCGGCTACCTGATGTCGGAGATCGTGATGATCCCGCTCGCCGCGTGGCTCACGCGCGTGTTCGGGCTGCGCAATTTCCTGCTGACGAACTCCGCGCTGTTCATCGCGTTCTCGATGATGTGCGGCTGGTCGCATTCGCTGCCGATGATGATCGCCGGCCGGATCGGCCAGGGCTTCACCGGCGGTGCGCTGATCCCCACCGCGCAGACCATCATCCGCACGCGGCTGCCGCTGTCGCAGTTGCCGGTCGGCATGACGCTGTTCGGCCTGATCGTGCTGCTCGGGCCGCTGTTCGGCCCCGTGCTCGGCGGCTGGCTCGCGGAAAACGTGAGCTGGAGCTGGTGCTTTTTCCTGAACCTGCCGGTGTGCCTGCTGCTGATGGCGCTGCTGGTGTTCGGGCTGCCGTCGGACCGCCCGCAATGGCACTCATTCTTGAACGCGGACTGGCTCGGAATCTTCGGCCTCGCGATCGGGCTGAGCTCACTGACCGTCGTGCTCGAGGAAGGCCAGCGTGAACGCTGGTTCGAATCGCAGATGATCGTCATGCTGAGCCTCGTGTCGCTCGCCGGGATGATCCTGATCGCGTTGTCGCAGATCTTCGCGAAGCGGCCGATCATGCGGCTGTCGCTGATGCGCAACCCGCGCTACGCGAGCGTGATCGTGATCGTGTCCGCGGTCGGTGCCGGACTGTACGGCGTGTCCTACCTGCTGCCGCAGTTCCTCGCGATCGTCGCCGGCTACAACGCGGAACAGGCGGGCGCGATCATGCTGCTGTCAGGGCTGCCCGCCTTTCTCGTGATGCCGATCCTGCCGCGCCTGCTCGGCAAGGTCGATTTCCGCATCCTCGTGATCTCGGGGCTGCTCCTGTTCTGCCTGAGCTGCATGCTCGACATCAGCCTGACCGCGCAGAGCGTCGGCCACGACTTCGTCTGGTCGCAACTGATCCGCGGCGTCGCGCAGATGCTCGCGATGATGCCGCTCAACCAGGCATCGATGGCGGCCGTCGCGCGCGAAGACTCGGGCGATGCGGCCGGGCTCTACAACATGGCGCGCAATCTCGGCGGCTCGATCGGGCTCGCGATCATCGGCACCGTGATCGACCGGCGCACGACCTTCCATACGGCCGCGCTCCGCGAATCGGTGACGGCGAACTCGCTGATCGGGCAGGACCGGCTGTCGGCCTACGCGGCCAACTGGTTCGCGCACACCGGCGACCTCGCGTATTCGAACATGCGCGCGCTCGGACAGCTGGCGCAGCAGATCCAGATCCAGGCCGTCGTGATGACCTATTCCGAAACCTTTTATCTGCTGGGCCTCGCACTGCTCGCCTGCGTGCCGCTCGCGCTACTGCTGAGAACGCCGCGCGGGCCGCAACCGATGTCGTCCGGCCACTGAACCGTCTTACGCGATGAAACCCTTCTCCCTGCCCCGCCGCCCTGCGCTCACGCTGTGCGCGGCCGCGTGCCTGCTCGCCGGCTGCACGGTCGGCCCCGATTACCGCGGCGCGCCCGCCGCACCGGATGCGCCGACTTTCGTGCGTGCGCCGGCCTCCGGCATCGACACCGCGGCACCCGCGCCGAGCGCGTGGTGGCACAGGCTCAACGATCGCCAGCTCGACGACCTGATCACCGCCGCGCTCGCGTACAACCCCGATCTGCACGCTGCGCAGGCACGCTTGCGCGCGTCGCGTGCGCAGCTCTCGCAACAGCGCGCGGCGCAGTTGCCGAAATCGTCGGCCACCGTCGCCGCCATCCGCATGCGCGAGCCGGACGTCAGCGCGCTCGGTTCGCTGCTGCCGTCGAACGGCTCGAGCCAGTCGGGCGGAACATCGCCGTCGCTGGGTGGCTCGGGCCCGCTGCAGCTCTATTCGGCAGGCTTCGACGCAACCTGGGAAATCGACCTGTTCGGCGGCACGCGCCGCGCAGTTGAAGCAGCATCTGCACAGGCGGAAGCGGTCGACGCCGACCTCGCCGATACGCAAGTGTCGATCGCGGCCGAAGTCGCGAACGCGTACGTCGACCTGCGCGACCAGCAGCAGCGGCTCGCGCTGTCGCGACGCACCGCCGAGTTGCAGCAGGAAATGCTCGACCTCACGCAGCAGCGCCGCGCGCGCGGCGTCGCCGCAGATGTCGACATCGAACGCCTGACGACACAGGTCGAAAACACGCGCGCATCGCTGATTCCGCTCGACGCGCAGGTGACGGAATCGCTCGACCGGCTCGCGATCCTGACGGGCCGCGCCCCCGGTGCGCTCGACGCGGCGCTGTCGACACCGGACACGCCGCTGCCGACGCTGCCCGGCAGCGTCGCGATCGGCGATCCGGCCACGCTGCTGAAGCAGCGCCCCGACATTCGCGCGGCCGAACGCCGGCTCGCATCGAGCAATGCGCAGATCGGCGAGCACGTCGCCGATTATTTCCCGAAAGTGACGCTGCTCGGCGATCTCGGCTTCAGCGCGACCGACCCGGGCCACCTGCTCCGCAAGCAGAACTTCACGTGGGTTGGCGCGCCGTATCTGCAATGGAACATTCTCGACTTCGGGCGCACGCGCGGCGCGGTGCGCGCGGCCGAAGCGTCGCGTGACGAAGCGGAAGCGAACTATCAGAAGGCGGTGCTGGGTGCCTTGCAGGATGCCAACACGGCGTTGCAGCGCTACGGGCACCAGCGCGAGCACGTCGTCGCGCTCACCAAGGTACAGACATCGGCCGTGCATTCCCGATCGCTGATGGACGAGCGCTATCGCGCGGGCGTTGCATCGATGATCGACCTGCTCGATACACAACGCGAAGCGCTGTCCGCGCAGCAGAACGTGATTGCCGGGCAAGCCGAACTGATCAAGGACTATGTGTCGCTGCAGAAGAGCCTCGGACTCGGATGGCAGACTGGCGCAGGTTGACGTCGATTGGATCGGTGCCGCACGGCCGGGATCGTCGGCACTGCTGCGGCACCGATGCTTGAAATGCGGATAGCGAAACCCGCGCAAGGCGTCGCGTTTTCGATGCGTCCGGGCTCGACGAGCATGGATCGCTTCACGATGCGCGATGCAACAACTATTTGCGCGCGCAACAATATTCACCATCGGCACCGATAGCAACCGGGCTGGCACCGCATCGACGGCGCGGCTATCGAAAACATATCCAATATCAATTAGCCAATCGTCTGACGATCTCTTCTAATTCAGTCGGCTTCCCCACCACCGATCGGATTCAAGGAGTTCCATCGTCATGTCCTCATCCTCCAATCGCGTGCTGAGACACGCAGTCGCCGCGATCTGCGTTGCACTTTCCGCGTCCCCCCATGCCGCCGAACTCACTCGAGACACGGGCGCCCCCGTCGGCGACAACGAGAATTCACAGACGGCCGGCCCTGCCGGCCCCGTGCTTCTGCAAGACTCCGCACTCATCGAGAAACTGCAGCGCTTCGATCGCGAACGCATTCCGGAGCGCGTCGTGCATGCACGCGGCACCGGCGCATTCGGCGAGTTCGTGCCGACCTCCGACATCTCGAACCTGACGAAAGCGAAGGTCTTCACACCCGGCACCCGCACGCCGGTATTCGTGCGCTTCTCCACCGTGATGGGCTATCGCGGCTCACCTGAACAGGCCCGCGATCCGCGCGGCTTCGCGGTGAAGTTCTATACGCAACAGGGCAACTGGGACATGGTCGGCATCAACTGGCCCGTGTTCTTCATTCGCGACGGCATCAAGTTCCCCGACTTCGTTCACGCGAACAAGCCGAGCGCCGTGACCGGCGTGCAGGATCCGAACCTCGCCTTCGACTTCTTCGCGAACACGCCCGAAGCGACGAACATGCTGACGATGCTGTACACGAACGCGGGCATGCCCGATTCGTATCGTCACATGGACGGCTTCGCGGTGCATGCGTTCAAGTTCGTCAATGCGCACGGCGACGTGCACTACGTGAAGTTCCACTGGAAAAGCCAGCAAGGCGTACACGGCCTGCGTCCGCAAGACATCGACGCATCGATCGGGCGCGACTGGAACATGATGACGAACGACCTGTACGGTGCGCTGAAGCAAGGCGACTTCCCTAAATGGGATCTGTACGTGCAGGTGCTCACCCCGCAGGACCTGAACCGGTTCGACTTCGATGCGCTGGACGACACGAAGGTCTGGGCAGGCGTGCCCGAGCGCAAGATCGGCACGATGACGCTGAACCGCGTGCCCGACAACTACTTCCAGTCGACCGAGGAGTCGGCGTTCGCGCCGTCGCGACTCGTGCCGGGTATCGAGCCGTCCGAAGACCGGATGCTGCAGGACCGCCTGTTCGCGTACGCCGACACACAGATGTACCGGCTGGGCGCGAACTACATGGACCTGCCGATCAACCGGCCCGTCGTACCGGTGGTCAACAACAACCAGGACGGCAAGATGAACGCCGGTGACCGCAAGGGCGAGGTGAACTACGAACCGTCGACGCTGCATGAACTCGCGCCGAATCCGCAGTACAAGTCCGTACGCATGACGCTCGGCGGAACGACGCAGCAGGAAGCGATCCACAAGAAGCTGCGGTTCCGTCAGGCGGGCGAGTACTACCGCAGCCTGTCGCAGCAGGACAGGGACGACCTGATCACAGCGCTGTCCGGTGATCTCGGCAAGGTGACGAACGCGCACAACCAGTACGCGATGCTGTCGTACTTCTACAAGGCCGATGCCGACTACGGCACGCGTCTCGCGCAGGCCGTTCACGCCGACGTCGGTCAAGTGCAAGCGCTCGCGGCAAAACTGAGCGAGAACTGATCCCGCGACGCCGGTCGCTGTCGACGTGCGGGGTTGCGCCGCGCACGTCGACCTTAGACAACCATCAGGACATCCTCATGCAATCCAAACGCCTGACGCGCGCGATCCGCTCGACCGCAGCAATCCTGGCGCTGGCCGCACTCGCCGGTTGCGCGCACCTTCCCGACCGGCCAGCGTATACGCGTGCCGACCCTGCCGCGCTGCGCCGCTACGACGGCGACTGGTTCGACGCCGCCCGTGTCGGACGCGTCGATATCCTGCGTGCACTGCACGACGCCGGCTATCCCGTCGACGCCACCGACAGCCACGGCTTTACGGCCGTGATACTCGCGTCCTACGACGGCCAGCCAACCGCGCTCGACTACCTGCTGTCGGCCGGCGCAAACGCATGTGCCGGCGACCGTCACGGCAACACGGCGCTGATGGGCGCCCTCTTCAAGAACGAACCCGACATCGCGCGGCGCCTGATCGACACGCAATGCCCGATCGACCAGACGAACGGCGCCGGGGAAACCGCGCTGGGATTTGCCACGCTGTTCAATCGATTCGAGCTGATCCCGCTCCTCGTCGCGCGTGGCGCGAATCCGGATCATGTCGATCGGCGCGGCCAGTCGCTGCTGCAACTCGCGCGGTCGCACGAGAACACGGAAGCCGAGGATGCACTGCGGCATGCAGGTGCGGAACGGTAAAGAGCAGGATTCCTGCTTGTTTCCGGTAACGCGGAGGAACAAGGAAACGTCCTCTTGCGTTGCCCCGACACTCCGCGGAATCAGAAAAACTCGTCGAGCAGCCGGTAGAAAGCGATCCGGCCCGGATCGGGCTGCTCGATTCCGTACCGGGCGAAGAAAGGCGCGACCCATTCACTGCCGAGATCTGCTTCGATATCACGGGCTGCCAGCGCCAGATCCTGATAGCGATCGGCCACGCCGAGGCGTCCGCAGTCGATGAAGCCCGAGAAGCGACCGTCTTCGACCATGAAGTTGGGCAGGCACGCGTCGCCGTGCGTAACGACCCTGTCCTCGATCGACGGCCGGCTCGCCCGAAGCCTGGCGAACAGTTCGTCGAGCGGCACGCCCATATTCGCGTCATCGAGGTTGCCCTCGTCGACGAGCCCCGCGTTCATCCGTGCACGGGCACGCGCGATACGAGAATCGGCACCGTGATCGAACGGGCAGGTTGCCGGATCGAGCCGATGCAGCGCACGCAGCGCGTCGGCGATGATCGCCACTTTCTCCGCCGGCCCGAGCGGCGCGACTTCGAGATTTTCGCCGCACACGGCACTCAGCAGCATCCACTCGCGCCCCGCCGCCGATGCCACCTCGAGCACCTGCGCACCCGGCAAACCCGTCGTCGCCAGCCAGCGCAGTCGCGCCGCCTCGTCGCGCAGTTCGCCCAGCGGGCCCGCCGGTTCGGTCTTGACGAACCTGCACGATCCGTCTTGCGCATCGAGCCGGAACACCGCGGCATCCGACTGCCCTTCCGTCTGTCGCGTCCATCGGCAATCTGCCAGCGTGGCGTTCCAGGTTGCGGGTACTTCGATGCAAAGCCTTTCTTTATCGATCACGTCAGATTCGATCCTCGTTGACTGGGGCGGCATGCGAAACGTCGGACACCTCGCGACTTCATGCCCCACTTCCTGCTGCCCGCAGACTCGACTTTCTCCGCCGCGTCCCTGCGATTCGAGTCACGCCTCAAACACGATCGGCCAAATGCGCCTCTATTACGCGAGGAACCAGAAATGATCGGCAAATCGCATTCGCCATTACTTTCTTTGTGGGCTTCGAATATTACAAAATACTGCCAATGTTTTCAAAAACATTGCACTTATTCGCTTTAATTTAGTTTCATATAATCAAAAAAAGTTTGACACCTCGCTTTCGTTCTTGATACCGTCCGATGCAAGCAATCTGACGAATTGCTCTCCACGCAATCGTTTCCGCTCTACGTTTTTTCGCTTCCGCCGCACCGAAGTGCTCGCCGCCGGCTGTATCGTTCGCGCGCCGGCGCATGCAACATCCCGATGCATCTCATTGGACAACTGCCATCAGGCAGCGGGCCGAAGGATCGAATCAAATGAGCAGGACACCGAAACTGTTGCTCTAGCAATCCCGCCCGCGCCATGCCCGGCGCAATTGCGTCGTTTCGCGGCGCAGCCTTCCCGTTACCGCGTTTTCCGTATTTCGCCCCCGGAGAAAAAACACCTTTCCGGATCGGGCGAAAGGCCCTGTCGCGTCCGTGCCATCCGCACGCGTGCGACAGAAATCGGCGGTGCATGACCCGCGCCGCTGTCGACCGTTGTTGTTCGTGCTGTTCGATGTTCAACCGGAGGGGTAATTCAAATGAATCAGGTTGCAGACAAGAAACAAAAGCATATTCGCCTCGTCAAGCTTGCATTCGCCGCAGCAGCCGCCGCGTCGTTCGGCATGGCGACCGCCTACGCCGCGCCTGCGGCCGGCTGGACGGAAACGCACACCAAGGGTTTCCTGCCGCTCGTGCAGCAGAGCGAAGCCGGTACGGCCGGCGCGCCGGCCGCGAGCACGGCTGCCGCTGCAGCGGCAGCAATCGAGATGGCGCCGGGCGAATCGGTGGACATCGTGCTCGGGCTGAACCTGCGCAACGAAGCGCAACTCGACCAATACCTGCACGACCTGCATACGCCTGGTTCGCCGCACTACCGGCAGTTCCTCACGCCGGCACAGTTCGCGGCGCAATATGCGCCGACCGACCAGCAGGTCGCCTCGGTCGTCGCGCATCTGCGCAAGGAAGGCTTCGTGAACATCGTGGTCGCGCCGAACCGCCTGCTGGTCTCCGCGTCCGGTACCGCAGCCACCATCAAGTCCGCGTTCCGCACGACGCTCAAGCGCTTCACGCGCAACGGCCGCAGCGTCTACGCGAATACCGACGCCGCACAAGTGCCGAACGCGATCGGCGGCGTCGTGGGTTCGGTGCTGGGCCTGCAGAACGTCGAGCTGATGCACACGGGCGCGGGCAGCCAGCCGCAAGGCAACACCAGCAACCTGACGATTCCGGCCGGCGCATCGGCGGTGCCGCACAACCCGACCGAATTCTCGTCGATCTACGGCGGCGACGGCACGCCGACGGCCTCGCAGACCACCGTCGGCATCATCTCCGAAGGCGACCTGTCGCAGACGGTGAGCGACCTCAATACGTTCGCGTCGAACAACAGCCTCGGCTCGATCAGCAGCAGCATCGTGAAGACGGGCCCGTCCGGCAGCTCGTACACCGACACCGACGGCACCGTCGAATGGAACCTCGACAGCCAGTCGATCGTCGGCGCGGCCGGCGGCAGCGTGAAGCAGGTCGTGTTCTACGTCGCACCGTCGATGACGCTCACGGCGATCACCGCCGCGTACAACAAGGCCGTGACCGACAACGTCGCGAAGGTGATCAACGTGTCGCTCGGCGTGTGCGAATCGTCCGCGAACAGCACCGGCTCGCAGGCAACCGACGACACCATCTTCAAGCAAGCGGTCGCGCAGGGGCAGACCTTCTCGGTATCCGCCGGCGATCACGGTGCGTACGAATGCGCGAGCGGCACGCCGTCGCGCTCGACCTATACGGTAAGCGAACCGGCAACGTCGCCGTACGTGATCGCGGTGGGCGGCACGACGCTGTTCACGAATACGTCGACCAATGCGTACAACAGCGAGATCGTATGGAACGATCCGAGCTGGCAACCGGGCACCGTGTGGTCGACGGGCGGCGGGTACAGCAAGTACGAGGCCGCGCCGTCGTGGCAATCGTCGAGCCTCACCGGATCGACCAAGCGCGCACTGCCTGACATCGGCTTCGACGCGGACCTGCGCACCGGCGCGATTCTCGTCGTGAACGGCCAGACGTCCGACACGCTGTGGGGATCGGGCTATCTGAACAACGAAGGCGGCACGAGCCTCGCCGCGCCGATCTTCACGGGCATCTGGGCGCGCTTGCAGTCCGCGAACAACAACGCGCTCGGGTTCCCTGCGTCGAGCATCTACAAGTACTTCCCGAGCAACGCGGCGCTGCTGCACGACGTCACGTCCGGCAACAACGGCAGCGGCACCTACGGCTACAAGGCGAAGGCCGGCTGGGATGCAACGACGGGCTTCGGCAGCGTGAACATCTCGAAGCTGAACACGTTCATCCAGAGCACGTCGGATTTCGCACGCTGATGGATCGATGACCGCCCCGGTTCCGCGTATACGCCGTAGCGTACGCATGGAACCGGATGGGATCGTTTGAACAACCCGCGAAGGCTGCAAAGCCTTCGCGGGTCTTTTGCGTTCCGCATAACGCGCCCGTGGTCTACGTCGGGCCGGCGATCGTGCCGCCGCCCGCGCAGGCCATCGAGATCGAAGCATGAGCACCGTATCGAGTGAAACGCACCCCGTCACGGCAGCGCGGCATTCGCGCTGCCGGCCAACGAAACCGGCGTCTCGCTGCCATGCGAAACCAGCGCCCCCCAACACCGCGCGCCGCCGTTTTCCTCAATACCGTGCGGCTTTGCCAAGCAACTCACTCGGCCCAGTTGCGAACGTAGTCCGGCACCGGCATGTTGCCGTCGGCATGAACCGGCTCACCGCGCGTCGTCTTCAGCGGCAGGATTCCCGTCCAGACAGCGAGCGCAAGATCTTCGTCCTTGTCGGACGGCATCGAATCGCTGACTTTCACGGCGGCTTCCGCAAGGGCAATCCGCAGCACGCTGGTCGCATTGAGTTCCTTCTCGTTGCCGGGCCGCGCGTCATGCTTGCGACCCGGTGCGATCTTGTCCATCAATGCATCCAGCGCCACGAGCTTGTCCCCACTGCCCTCCACGATGTCGAACCGCCCGTAGATCACCGCGGATCGATAATTCATCGAATGGTTGAAGGCCGACCTGGCCAACACGAGACCGTCCAGCAACGTAATCGCGACGGAGGCCTGTGCGCCTGCCGACAGCGCCTTGATCATCCGGCTGCCGTTGGACCCGTGAATATAAAGGTCGTCGCCACGTCGCCAGTGCGCGGTCGGGATGCAGTGCGTGTCCTCGCCTGCACCGAACGCGATGTGGCAGACGTAGGCCGCGTCCACGATGCGATGAAGCATCGCGCGATCGTGCTGCGCCAGTTCCGGCAGGCGGCGAATGGTGGTGCGGGATGTGGGAGAGATGACGGTCTGGTCTTTCATGTTTTGCTTTCCTGTTCGCGCGCCCTTGCGCGCTTCGAGCGGCCCGCGTTCCGGAAAGATGCAGGTATCTGCTCTAAATATATTTGCACTACGAAGTTAATCGATTCGAACACTACGGCTTCCACGCCTGATCGACCGGTCGATCGGCCCATCGACAGTCGCCTGCCAGATCGATCAAAATACGCGCGTGCCGCTATCCGTGACGATCGCCGGAAATACCGCGCGCCGGCCGGCACCGCGAGAACGTGAACGATACGACGCGCGTCGAATCTTCAAAAGAACCAGCTCAACGAAAAATTCTGGAACCAGCCCATGGATCTTGCGCTGCTCATCTCATCGCTTTCCAGACAGGACGGCACGACACGCCACAGCCAGCAGGAAGCGCTCTACCGGAGCCTGCGCAACATGCTGCTGGACGGGCACATTCCGCCCGGCACGCGGCTCGTGGCGACGCGCGTGCTCGCGGCGGAGCTGGGCATCGCGCGCAACTCGGCGGTCTACGCGTACGAGCGCCTTGCCGAGGAAGGCTTCGTGGCGGCCACGCGCAACGGGACGATCACGCTATGGGATGGATGCGGCAGCTCCAGCGCAGGGCTCGAAAGCGGCCCCGCCCCGGTTCAATTGTCCGAGCGCGTGCACGGGCTGGAGAACGCCGACCCGGAACCCGAACGCATGCTGCCGTTCGTTCCCGGCCTCCCTTCGCTCGATGAATTCCCCATTGCCCAATGGCGCCGCTGCATCGAGCGCGCATGGAAAGTCATCAAGCCCGCGCAGCTTGCCTACGGGCCGGTCGAAGGACTGCCCGAATTGCGGCGTGCCGTGGCCGCCTACATCCGGGTCTCGCGAGGCGTGCGCTGCGAAACTGGCCAGGTATTCATCACCGACGGCACGCAAGGCAGCCTCGAACTGTGCGCGCGCATGCTGGCGAATCCCGGTGAATACGGCTGGCTCGAGAACCCCTGCTACAACGGCGCCCGAACCGCATTCCGCTCGACCGGGCTGGATCTGGTGCCGATCGAGGTCGACCACGAAGGGATGGCTCCAACCGACGAACAGTGGCGCACCCGGCCGCCCCGGCTGATCTACACGACGCCATCGCACCAATACCCGCTCGGCGCGCTGATGAGCCCCCGGCGACGAGCGGCGCTCGTCGAGCACGCACGTGCGTGCGGCGCGTGGATCATCGAGGACGATTACGACAGCGAGTTCCGCCACGGCGGCCAGCCGCTGCCCGCGATCCAGGGCTTGCATGCCGACGCACCGGTCTGCTATCTCGGCACCTTCAGCAAGACGATGTTTCCCGCCCTGCGGCTCGGCTTCATGGTGGTTCCGCCGGTTTTGGTCGAACGCTTCACCAGAACGCTGCGCGAACTCGTCCATCGCGGTCATTCGGCCGATCAACTGGCAATGGCCGAATTCATCGACACCGGCCTCTTCGCGCGGCACCTGCGCAGGATGAGGACGCTGTACGCCGAGCGGCGAAGCAGCCTCGAAGCGGCACTCGCCCGCCACCTCGGCAACGTGCTGAGCGTTCGCGAAAGCCCGGGCGGCATGCACCTGTCGGCGGATCTCGCGATGCCGCTGCACGATACCGACGTCGCCCGCGCCGCGGCCGCACAGGGCCTGCTGCTTCAGCCGCTGAGCAGCTACCGGGTCGGCGACGGCCGGCCGTACAACGGCTTCGTGCTGGGATACGCCGGGCTGAACGACGCGACGATCGAGGCCGCGACGAGACAGCTCGCAGCCGTCATCGAGCAGCACGGCCGCACGCGTTGCTGAGCGTCACGCGCGACATCGTCGCTCACAGCTGCGACTCGAGCGGAAACAACCCGAGAAACCAGACTTCCATCCGCCGCGGGGCCGACACTTCCGGCTCGTGCTCGAGCTCGGTGACCTTCCCGTCCGAATCGGTCTGAATCCACTTGAGCTGCCCTTTACCAGCCGGATCGGTCCTCAGCTCGACGCGCCACGCGATTCGATCGAGCCGCGCCTCCAGATCGTTGGCCACCTGCGACGCAATCGCCGGACTCTCGCAGTAAACGCCGATCTCCGTATTGAGGTTCAGCGAGCGCGGATCGAGATTCATCGAGCCGATGAAAATGCTCTTGTGGTCGAACACGTAGGTCTTCGCGTGCAGCGACGCACGCGACGATCCGATGATGACCTGCTTCGAAATGCTCTTGTCGCCCGATGGCCGCCGCTCGTAAAGCCGCACGCCGGCCGCCACGAGATCGCTTCGGTAGTGCCGGTAGCCCGCATGCACGGCCGCCACGTCGGTCGACGCGAGCGAGTTGGTCAGCACGGTTACGCGCACGCCGCGCGCGGTAAGCGCGCGCAGCCGCTCGACGACTTCCTTGCCCGGCACGAAATACGGCGACACGATCAGCAGGTCATGTTCGGGCTGCAACGCGAGCGCCCGCAACTGCGGCATCAGGTGCCCGTCGCTGTCCTTCGGCGCGTGTGCGATCTTCGACGGATCGTCGTACAGCACCGTTGCATGACCCCACGACAGTTCCGTGCCCTGCCCGTGAACGATCCGGTCGAGCCGCTGCCTGGCCTCGAGCACGTACGGATTGTCCTCCATGGCCCTCAGGTAGTCGCGCAACCGTTCGCGCTCGCGATCCAGCCCGCCCGGCGCCGCATCGTGTCCGACCAGCGCACTGATCGGATACGCGTACGGCGAATTCCAGAATGTGTCGAATTCGGTCGAGATGTTCTTCACGACCGGGCCGTGAACGACGACATCGAGATCGCCGAACTCCAGCATCGACGATGCGCCGAAGTACTCGTCGCCGATATTGCGGCCGCCGACGATCGCCGCCTGGTTGTCCGCGATCATCGCCTTGTTGTGCATGCGCCGGTTGACGCGCGAGAACTCGAACACCGTGCCGATCTTCTTGAAGCGTCGCGTGGCGACCGGATTGAACAGCCGGATCTCGATGTTCGGATGCGAACTGATCTCGAGCAGCTTGCGGTCGTCCGCGTTCGTGCCGAGATCGTCGAGCAGCGCGCGGACGCGCACGCCGCGATCGGCCGCGCGAATGATCGCGTCGGCCAGTTCGTGCCCGGTCAGGTCGTCATGCCAGATGTAGTACTGAAGGTCGATCGACCGGTCCGCGCGATCGGCAAGCAACACGCGCGCATCCAGCGCATCAACCGGATCGGTCAGCAGATGAAACGCATCCTGCCCTGGATGCGCACTGGCCTGCTGCTGGAACGCGACGCCCAGCCGCGTGTTGTCCGTATCGGTGTACGCGTGCGTCGGCGCTCGATCAGCCTGCGGCGGCAGGCTCGCGCATGCGACGAGCGCCAGCAACGAAAGAATCGCACCCCACGAACGCAGCATGGTCATGATTGCCGTCCCACTCCCGGCCGAAGTCTGTTTATTCTCGCCGCCGGATGGATCGCGGGGCTGTTTGGCTTTCCTTCGGCCGCAACCCGTGTCACGTGTCGAGTGTGGAGCGGCCGCGCTACAGCATACTTCGATTGACGGCGGCGCGGCACCTTCTCGGTACTTTCCTGATCCTGACGCTCGTCACGCGTCCACGCAAAGAAAAACCCGCGACGCATGAAGCCATCGCGGGTTTTCGGCATGCGCGATCGCGCGCATGAAATCTGGTGGGCCCGGCGGGGTTCGAACCCGCGACCAATCGATTATGAGTCGACTGCTCTAACCGCTGAGCTACAAGCCCTGATGAGAAGCGAAGCGTGTCACACGCCGCCCCGACAACGAAGCCGGGCCGGCATTGTAACAACAAAGGAGACAAACGCCACCGGCATCACGCAGATACCGGCGGCGTTCGCAGGAGAGACGCTGGAAATCAGTTCCCTTCGAGGAACGATTTCAGCTTGTCGGAACGGCTCGGGTGACGCAGCTTGCGCAGCGCCTTGGCCTCGATCTGACGGATCCGCTCGCGCGTGACGTCGAACTGCTTGCCGACTTCCTCGAGCGTGTGATCGGTGCTCATCTCGATACCGAAGCGCATCCGCAGCACCTTCGCCTCGCGCGGCGTCAGCGAATCGAGCACGTCCTTCACGACGTCGCGCATGCTCGCATGCAGCGCGGCATCCGCCGGCGCGACCGTGTTGTTGTCCTCGATGAAGTCGCCGAGATGGGAATCGTCGTCGTCACCGATCGGCGTTTCCATCGAGATCGGCTCCTTCGCGATCTTCATGATCTTGCGGATCTTGTCTTCCGGCATCTCCATCTTCTCGGCAAGCGTTGCCGGATCCGGCTCGAGACCGGTTTCCTGCAGGATCTGCCGCGAGATGCGGTTCATCTTGTTGATCGTCTCGATCATGTGAACCGGAATACGGATCGTGCGCGCCTGGTCAGCGATCGAACGCGTGATGGCCTGGCGGATCCACCACGTCGCATAGGTCGAGAACTTGTAGCCACGACGGTATTCGAACTTGTCCACCGCCTTCATCAGGCCGATGTTGCCTTCCTGGATCAGGTCGAGGAACTGCAGGCCGCGGTTCGTGTACTTCTTCGCGATCGAGATCACGAGACGCAGGTTCGCCTCGGTCATTTCGCGCTTCGCCTGGCGTGCCTTCAGTTCGCCGGCCGCCATCTGGCGGTTGGTTTCCTTCAGGTCCTTCAGCGGCAGCACGACGCGCGCCTGCAGGTCGAGCAGGCGCTGCTGCTGTTCGCGGATCGCCGGAACGTTACGCGACAGCACCGCGCTGTACGAATGGCCTTCGGCCATGATCTTCTCGGACCAGTCGAGGTCGGTTTCGCTGCCCGGGAAGCGCGCGATGAATTCCGAACGCGGCATGCCGCACTTGTCGACGACGATGTGCAGGATCTGACGTTCGACCTGACGCACTTCGTCCACCTGCGCACGCAGCGTGTCGCAGAGACGCTCGACGGTACGCGCGGTGAAGCGGATCGTCATCAGTTCGGTCTGGATCGTTTCCTGCGCCTTCAGGTAGGCCTTCGACTTGTAGCCTTCCTTTTCGAACGCACGGCGCATCTTGTCGAACCACTCGCTGATCTGCGAGAACTTGTCGAGCGACGCACGCTTGAGGGCTTCGAGCTGGGCGGCGTTGGCCGATGCCTGGGCGGCACCGTCATCCTCCTCCTCTTCCTCTTCTTCCTCTTCCTCTTCGGCTTCCTCGTTCTCGTTCTCGATGGCTTCCGCTTCCTTCGCGGAGAATCCGTCGGTATCGGCGGAGTCCGAAGCATTCGGATCGAGCAGGCCGTCGACGAGCTCGTCGACGCGGATCTCTTCGTTCGCGACGCGTTCGGCCATCGCGAGGATGTCGGCGATCGTCGTCGGGCACGCGGAGATGGCCATCACCATGTGGCGCAGGCCGTCCTCGATCCGCTTCGCGATCTCGATTTCGCCTTCGCGCGTGAGCAGCTCGACCGTGCCCATTTCACGCATGTACATCCGGACCGGATCGGTCGTGCGGCCGAATTCCGAATCGACGGTGGACAGCGCGACTTCCGCTTCCTCTTCGACTTCATCGTCCGACGACGCGGCGGGCGCGTTGTCGTTCAGGAGCAGCGTTTCCGCGTCCGGCGCCTGCTCGTAAACCGCCACGCCCATGTCGTTGAACGTGCCGATGATGCCTTCGAGGGCTTCGGTCTCGGTGAAGTTGTCCGGCAGGTGGTCGTTGATTTCGGCGTACGTGAGGAAGCCGCGCTCCTTGCCGAGCTTGATCAGCGCGCGCAGTTTCACGCGGCGCTCCTCGAGCTCCTCGGCCGTACCCGGCGTGCTCGTCGCGAACGCTTCCTTCAGTAGCGCCTTTTCCTTGGCGCGACGATCGCGCACCTTGGATTTGCCCGGCGCAGCCGCCGCTGCTGCTGCGGGCTGCTCGTCGCTCTGATTTGCGTCGTCTTCGACGGATACTTCGTTCAGCTTTTTGGTCATGGAGTTCGCCGTACCGGCTATATCGACTCGCGGCTGCTGGACGACAGCCGGTTGAACCGTGGGTGCATGAGTAGTACGTACTGCCGTTTCGTCCGCGGCGGCAGTCGTGTCCCTTGCGCTTTTCGCACTTGCCCGCTTCGCCGCCGGCTTGGCCGGCCCGGAGTCGGGTCTGGCGGCAGCCCGTGTTCTGGCTGCCGACGCCGGCGCAGCCTGAGCAGTGCCGGCCGCGGTTTTCTTTCCTGCAGGGGCTGACGTGGCTGAAGACGTTGTCCTGGTGGAAGAAGCAGACTTGGCCGCTGTGACCTTTTTGGTCGGCTCCGTCGAGCCCTTGCCTGCTGCTTTCTTTCCGCCTGTCGTCTTTGCCATCGCGATTCTCGCCTCTGCTTAGAAAACAAACCGCTGGAAACCTTATATTATAGCACGCTGGGGAACCCTCTCTAAGCTCCCCGGCCGCCTACAGCCCGAGCCGACGCTTCATGTCGGTTCGCTGCTGGTTCAATTCCGTCAATTCGGCCAATTCCTCGGGTGTGAAGGTGGATTGCCGCGCCAGCCTGTCAAGCCGGTCGCAGCAGGCGTCGTAACGCATCTTGAGCACCGCCGCCTGCAGTTCCTCCCCCGCGATCCGTTCCTGTTCACGCTGCCGCTCGGGCACCGTCTCGTCTTCCGGATTCTGTAACAGCAAGTCGCGGACGTTTTCATCATAGTCCAGAATTTCGCGGAAGATTTCCTCGTAAGTCGCTCCATTCGAGGACGTCCGCAGGACATCCGACAGCAGCCGGAACTCCGCGCCATCGCCCAGTGCGCGCGCATGATCGACAACTTCCGCGAACAGTTCGCCGATGCGCGGCAACGTGCGCAGGGTCGCAAGCTGCTCGTCGTCGAGCTGCGACGCGATGCGCGGATGCATCACCAGCGTGCGCAGCGCGCGCTTTTCGCTGTCCGTCACGCGGCGCCGCTCGCTGCGCGCGGGCGCCTGGCGCGGCGGTGCCGCGATCCGCGTATCGACGTCGGACAGCCCCGCGACTTCTTCGAACGGGATGTCGAGGCGATCGGCGAACATGTGCATGATCTGCGCGCGCAACGCGTTCGCAGGCAGTGCCTGCAACAACGGCTTCGCGTCGAACAGCGCCTTCGCGCGGCCTTCCGGCTGATCGAGCGCCTTGCCGGAAATTGCTTCGTTCAGCAGAAATTGTGACAGCGGCATTGCACGCTCGACCTGCTCGGAGAACGCCTCCTCGCCGAACTCGCGCACATAGCTGTCCGGATCGT
Organism: Burkholderia sp. Ac-20345; assembly: GCF_017104825.1. NCBI lineage: Bacteria > Pseudomonadati > Pseudomonadota > Betaproteobacteria > Burkholderiales > Burkholderiaceae > Burkholderia > Burkholderia sp. Ac-20345. The sequence goes on from NZ_JAAGPO010000027.1 coordinate 21,485, forward strand.
GCTCGGCAGGCAGAAAAAGGAACCGGATCGTGCGGTTGTCGCCCGCATGCGGCAGGCAGGCCTCGAGCGCGCGCCGGGCCGCCCGTCGCCCGGCCGAATCGCCGTCGAAACTGAAAATGACCGTATCGGTCTGGCGCAGCAGCTTCTGCACGTGAATCGGCGTGCATGCGGTGCCGAGCGTTGCGACCGCGTTCGGGAACCCGAGCTGCGCGAGCGCGACGACGTCCATGTAGCCTTCGACGACCAGCACGTACTTGCGCTCGCGAATCGCGAGCCGCGCCTCGAACAGGCCGTACAGCTCGCTGCCCTTGTTGAACAGCGGGGTTTCAGGCGAGTTCAGGTACTTCGGTTCGCCGCTGCCGAGCACGCGCCCGCCGAAGCCGATCACCTGCCCCTTCACGTTGCGGATCGGGAACATGATCCGCTCGCGGAACCGGTCGTAGCGGCGCGCGACGCCCTGGGCATCGGTCTTCTCGCTGACGATCACGAGCCCCGACTCGACGAGCGACTCGTCGCGATAGTCCGGGAACGCGGCTTCGAGGTTCTGCCAGCCGTCCGGCGCATAACCCAGCCCGAAGCGCGCGGCGATCTCGCCGGTCAGGCCCCGGTTCTTCAGGTACTGGATCGCGACGGTCGCACCGCGCAACTGCTTGCGGTAGTAGTCGCACGCGGCGGTCATCGCATCGGACAGCGCGGTCGCGACCGATTTCGACACCGGCGCCGGATAATCACCGCCACCACCTCCGCCCCCGCCGCCGCCACGCATCGACGGCTCGTGCGGCACGGTCAGCCCGACGGACTGCGCGAGGTCCTGCACGGCCTCCGGGAACGTGAGCCCCGCGTGCTCCATCAGGAAGCCGATCGCCGTGCCATGCGCACCGCAACCGAAGCAGTGATAGAACTGCTTGGTCGGGCTGACGGTAAACGACGGGCTCTTCTCGTTATGGAACGGGCACAGCCCCATGAAGTTGGCGCCGCCCTTCTTGAGCTGCACGTACTTGCCCACCACGTCGACGATATCGACGCGGTTCAGCAAATCCTGCAGGAACGAATGCGGAATCACCGTGGGATCGAGCGAAAAAAGACAATACGACGCCCCGGCGCACGCACTGCGCGCACCGGGGAAACAGGTGTTACTTCGAGAGCGCGGCCTTGACCAGCGCGGAAATGGCCGTCATGTCGGCGCGGCCGGCGAGCTTGCCCTTCAGCACGCCCATCACCTTGCCCATGTCCTGCGGGCCGGCGGCACCCGTCTGAGCGACCGCGGCCTGGACTTCGGCGGCCACCTCGGCCTCCGACAGCTGCTCGGGCATGTAGCCGCCCAGCACGACCAGTTCGGCCTGCTCCTTCGCGACGAGGTCGTCACGGCCGGCTGCCTGGAACTGGCTGATCGAATCCTTGCGCTGCTTGATCATCTTGTCGATCACGGCGGTGATGCCCGCGTCGTCGAGGGTGATCTGGTCGTCGACTTCGCGCTGCTTGATCGCGGCCATCAGCAGGCGAATCGTTGCCAGGCGCTCGCTTTCCTTCGCGCGCATCGCGGCCTTCATGTCTTCGCTGATCTGCTCTTTCAAACTCATCTTTCACCCGGGAAGGAAACGTGAATCCGACGCCCGCCAAAAGGGCGTCAACACAAAAACCCGCTTGGGACAATGTCTCAAGCGGGTTGCTCGAATCCGGCATCGGCGGCTCGCCTGATCGGTCGCACGATCATGCTCGATCTTCCGCGATCGCCCGGAGTCGCCGGTGCGCCGCTCAGCGAACCGCACGGCGCCCAATCGTTCAGTACAGCTTCTTCGGCAGCGTTTGGCTCCGGATACGCTTGTAGTGACGCTTCACCGCAGCAGCCTTCTTTCGCTTGCGCTCCGCGGTCGGCTTCTCGAAAAACTCTCGCGCACGAAGCTCGGTCAACAGACCGTTCTTCTCGATCGTGCGCTTGAAGCGACGCATTGCAACTTCGAACGGCTCGTTCTCTTTAACGCGAATGATCGTCATGATCCGACACGAATAAAGGATTGCAGGGAAAGACTACCGAGTATAGCAGAGCGATTGCCTAAAGGCACGGGGACTGGTCCCGCCAAAACGGCGCCGGCCCGGCCCTGTCACGCGCCGCGCGCATACTCCGCCGCGGCCTGCCCGGCCGCCGTGCCGGACGCCCACGCCCACTGGAAGTTGTAGCCGCCAAGCCAGCCCGTCACGTCCACCGCCTCGCCGACGAAGAACAGCCCCGGCACGCGCGTGCTCATCATCGTCGCCGACGACAGGTCGCGTGTATCGACCCCACCCTTCGTCACTTCGGCCTTCTTGTAGCCCTCGGTACCGTTCGGCGTCAGCGTCCAGCCGGACAGCGCATCGCCGACCTGGCGCAGCGTCTTGTCGGGCAGGTCCGCGAGCCGCGCATCGGCCGCGACGCGATGCGTGTCGAGCCACGCATGCGCGAGGCGCGACGGCACCCAGTCCGCGAGCAGCGAACCGATCTGGCGCTTCGACGTGCGCTTCGCGTCGAGCAGGTCGGCCACCGCGTCGCGCTGCGGCAACAGGTCGACGCGAATCGGGTCGCCGGGCTGCCAGTAGCTCGAGATCTGCAGAATTCCGGGCCCGGACAGGCCGCGATGGGTCAGCAGCAGGTCCTCGACGAATTCGCCGCCGCGCTTCTTGTCGCCGGTCGATACGCGCACCTCGAGCGATACGCCGGACAATGCCGCGAACGGCTCCCAGTCCTGCTGCGCGAACGTCAACGGCACGAGCGCGGGCCGCGTGTCGATGAGCTTGTGGCCGAACTGCTTGGCGAGCCGGTAGCCGAAGTCGGTCGCGCCGATCTTCGGGATCGACAGGCCGCCGGTCGCGATGACCAGTGCGCGCGCACCGATCGTCCCCGCCTGCTGCGTGTCGAGCACGAAACCGTCGGCCGGCGCGTGGCGCACCGCGTCGACGACGACGGGCCGGCGCCACGCGATGCCGCCCGCATCGCACTCGTGCTTCAGCACGTCGATGATCGTGTCGCTGCCGTGGTCGCAAAAGAGCTGGCCCTTGTGCTTTTCGTGCCAGCTCACGTGATGGCGCTTGAGCAGCGCGAGGAAGTCGCGCGGCGTATAGCGCGCCAGCGCCGAGCGCGCGAAATGCGGATTCGACGACAGGTAGTTGTCGGGTCCGGCGTACAGGTTCGTGAAGTTGCAGCGGCCGCCGCCCGAGATGCGGATCTTCTCGGCGAGCCGCGGCGCGTGATCGATCAGCACGACGCGGCGGCCGAGCTGCCCGGCAACCGCGGCGCTCATCATCCCGGCGGCGCCCGCGCCGATCACGGCGATGTCATAAGTTTCCATGGCGCGGATTGTTCAGGAACTTTGGAAGGGTCAGGAAAACCATTCAGGCATATCAAGCGCCGTGAGAAACGCGGCGAATGAGCATCCTGAGGAGAGGCGAATGATACATGCGACGACGGAGAACTCAACGCCTGCATGGTGGCGCAGCCTCGATTCGCAGGTGTTCCTGCACACAATCGCGAGTCGACAGACTTCATCGCCGCTGGTCGACCAGAGAACCTGAATGCGGCCGCCCCTCGTCATCGGAGACACATCATTCGCTACGCGAATGAGGCTTGTACGGATAATCGATTTCCAGAAATTCGAATGCAATGCGATGCTCTATCACAACAACAGACGTTGTTATTAATCGCAAAGGATTCCGAATATGAAGCCGAAAACCAAAGACATTCTATTGGCCTCTGCTGCGGTTGCCGCCTCGATCGGCGCCTCCGCGAATGCAATGGCAAGCGATGTGGTCTCTCTCAAATTCAGTGATGGGCGACCCGATATTGTCGGTGTTGAGAAGGTCAATGTCGCACTGAAAGACATCGGTGTGCATGTCGTGACGATCGATGCCCCGAAGTCTGCTCATTCGATTCTCGCCGCATCGTATGAGCGCGCACTCAGCGAACGAGAAAAACAAGATTTGATTCACGAGTTCAAGCTGACTACGCCGGAACTGCTCGAGCAAGTCAGGCTGGCCGGTCGTACGCCGGCTGTCACCGGAGGGGGTGTCATGACCGAAGAAACTGGCACGGGCCCCTACCCCAAGGTGTACGACATGAAGGCACTCGATAACGCGACGCACAAAGCGGTTCTGGAAAAGTATGGGCGCATGCACGTCAACTCGGCGGACGACGGGACTGACATCGACGAGGTGATGACGGTCGTCTCGGGCGGTCCGTTCCGCTGGGCGTTCACGTTAAAGGATGGCTCGATTGCTCGCTTTCAAGTCGAGAAAGTGAACCTGGGCGAAAAAGCCGTGCGAGTCAGCTATCACGGGCTTGGTATGCACGCCGGCATCATGGACGCCAGGCAAGGCCTGATCGTGGCCTACGGTCATGGCCCGAAAGCATTCACCATGCGATACCAGGCCGATGTCCCGCACGCGAACCTTCTGGGAACGAATCCGTGGGTCGACTTCAGTCGCGACATGCCGGTCGTTCTCGACAAGGTCCAATAATCTTCCAACCAATTGATCTGCCATTCGCAGCCGGGCTTGGGCGATATGAACGCCCAAGCCCTCAACGAGATGAAACGATGACGCCATTTGAAATCAAGCACCTGGACCACGTGGTACTGAGGGTCCAGGACATGAAGCGTAGCGTGCACTTTTATACCGAAGTGCTTGGGTGCCAAATCAGGAAACGCCGCGACGATCTCGGCATGATTCATCTTGGCGCCGGCACCTCGATGATCGATCTGGTCGATGTTCATGGCCCGTTGGGCCTGCAAGCCGGCGGTCCGGCCGACCCTGCACATCGGAACGTGGATCACTTCTGTTTGCGCATTGCTCCGTTCAACGAGGTCGATATTTTGTGTTTTCTGCACTCGGCCGGCGTCCCGGCAGAAGAGGCTGTCATCCGGTACGGTGCAGAGGGTGAGGGCCCGTCCATCTACTGCTTCGACCCGGACGGGAATCGGGTTGAACTCAAGGGGCCGAGCAATTTGGCGTAATCACTGCGCCACTGAAGGGCCGCCGGTGTTCATCATCTGCCCTGCTTCAACGAAACATCTTCGTAGCCATCTCAATGCCGGATCCTGGTCCTTTCTGACATGCCATGCCTGCTGATAGGCAATCTCGGGGAGGACCAGCGGCGGGTCAAAGCAACGCAGTGCTGGATATTGCTCAATCCCGATCAAAGCCCGTTTTGCGATCGTGAGGATCAAATCGGTTCCTTCGAGCATCTGAACGGCGGCAGTCCAGTGTGGGAGCGCCAAAGCAATGTGCCTGCGCAGCCCCTTCGCGCTGAGCGTCTTCTCGATCTCATCATTGGCATCGGGCCGCAGCGCGAGCATCACGTGCGGTCGTGCGAGCCAATCCTCGAACGACAACTGGCCATCGGCCGGCAACGCGGATGCATCGGCCACACATACGAAGTGGTCCGGGAACAGGTCCTCCACAAGAATTTCCTCTGGCGGATTCGGAAAAATTCCCAATGCGAGGTCCAGCTCGCCGTCGGACAACTGCGCGTGCATCGCTTCGCGGCTCGCCTGGCTGATCGCCAGCTCGATGCCAGGCGCTTCCGTTCTCACACGGCGAACAACCGAGGGGAAGATGGTTTTGGCTGCGTAGTCGGACAGCGACAAACGCAGCCTGGCTCGGGCTGTGTCGGGCGCAAAATCGGCCTCACCGAGAAGACCGCTCAAGCTGAGTAGCGCCGCTTCCAGGGGCCGAATCAGGGCTTGTGCCCTGGCCGTCAACGCCATGTAGCCATCCCGTCGGATCAAGAGCTGATCGTTGAACCGTTCGCGCAGTTGAGCGAGGGAATGGCTGACGGCGGGCTGACTTTTGTGCAGGCGCACTGCGGCCCGCGTCACGTGACGCTCCGTCAGCAGGGCATGCAAGGTCAGTAGCAGGTTGAGGTCGATTCGGCGGAGCTCATCCATAGACGGATCCAGTAGTGCGATGGTTTAGCAGGCTCCAGTCACGCGGCGCAGTGCTTGGCACACCGCAGCGGACACGGGCGGCGGACGAGCCATGCGTCACGCTAGTCCGCAAAATGCATGCTGCAGCCACGCAGCCATCCAGTTTGCCACCCATGATCGAGGCGATCGTGATCGAGGCTACCAGTGTCAGCGCGCACCCGCCATACCGCCCATGCATCGCACCCGGATGTGCAGCGGTGTTGCCCGGCGCTCAGCGCGATCGCGACCAGCAGGTCGTCGATGCGCCGATCAAAGGCGTTGTCGCTCTCAAGGGGCAGCCATATGACAGGCCCCCGTTACGATATACGAAGCTCTGATTGCTCAGGAAGGTTCCAGAAGCGCTGCACCCGCCCGACATCGGGCCCGGCGCCCCCCCAAGCGCCCGCCGTTGCCTGCCTGCTATAATTTCCGGTTACCGTTCATAATCCGGCACGCCCTTTTGGCGGCGCGCCCCGCCCTCACCATGCTCGTTCTCGGCATCGAAAGCTCCTGTGACGAAACCGGCCTTGCGCTCTACGACACGCAGCGCGGCCTGCTCGCGCACGCGCTCCACTCGCAGATCGCGATGCACCGCGAATACGGCGGCGTCGTGCCCGAGCTCGCGTCGCGCGACCACATCCGCCGCGCGCTGCCGCTGCTCGAGGAAGTGATGGCGCAAAGCGGCACGCGCCGCGACGACATCGACGCGATCGCGTTCACCCAGGGCCCCGGCCTCGCCGGCGCGCTGCTGGTCGGCGCGAGCATCGCGAATGCGCTCGCGCTCGCCTGGAACAAGCCGACCGTCGGCATCCACCACCTCGAAGGCCACCTGCTGTCGCCGCTGCTCGTCGACGAGCCGCCGCCGTTCCCATTCGTCGCGCTGCTGGTGTCCGGCGGCCACACGCAACTGATGCGCGTGACCGACGTGGGCGTGTATGAGACGCTCGGCGAAACGCTCGACGACGCGGCCGGCGAAGCGTTCGACAAGACGGCCAAGCTGATCGGCCTCGGCTACCCGGGCGGCCCGGAAGTATCGAAGCTCGCAGAAACCGGCACGCCGGGTGCGGTCGTGCTGCCGCGTCCGATGCTGCATTCGGGCGATCTCGACTTCAGCTTCAGCGGCCTGAAAACGGCCGTGCTAACGCAGATGAAGAAGTTCGAAGCGGCGAAGCTCGAAGGTGAAGCGCTCGAACGCGCGAAGGCCGACCTCGCGCGCGGCTTCGTCGATGCGGCCGTCGACGTGCTCGTCGCCAAGTCGCTCGCCGCGCTGAAGAAGACGAAGCTCAAGCGCCTCGTGGTCGCGGGCGGTGTCGGCGCGAACCGCCAGTTGCGCGCCGCGCTGTCGGCCGCCGCGACCAAGCGCGGCTTCGACGTGCACTACCCCGATCTCGCGCTCTGCACCGACAACGGCGCGATGATCGCGCTCGCGGGCGCATTGCGGCTCGGCCGCTGGCCCGACCAGGCGAATGCCGACTACGCATTCACGGTGAAGCCGCGCTGGGATCTCGCGTCGCTCGCACGCTGAGCCGCGCGGTGCGACGCAACGTCGCACCATCAAACAAAAAGGCCGCTCATACGAGCGGCCTTTTTTCATCGGCGCGACAAAACGCCGCAGCGTTATGCAGCCTGCCGTTTGTCGCGTTCGATCAGCGCATACGCACTGTGATTGTGGATCGACTCGAAGTTCTCGGCCTCGAGCACGTATGCGACCACACGCTCGTCCGCGTCGAGACGCTGCGCGACGTCGCGCACGAGATCCTCGACGAACTTCGGGTTCTCGTACGCACGTTCGGTGACGAACTTCTCGTCCGGACGTTTCAGCAGGCCCCACAGCTCGCACGACGCCTCTTCTTCCGCGATGCGGATCAACGTCTCGACCGGCAAGTCGGCCGCGAGCTCCGCGTCGATCGTCACGTGCGAGCGCTGGTTGTGCGCGCCGTACTGCGAGATCTTCTTCGAGCACGGGCACAGGCTCGTCACGGGCACGAGCACCTTCAGGAACAGGCGGGTGTCGCCGTTGCGGCTTTCGCCCGCGAGCGTCACTTCATAGTCGAGCAGGCTCTGCACACCCGACACCGGCGCCGTCTTGTTCACGAAGTACGGGAACGTGACTTCGATGCGACCGGCCTCGGCTTCCAGCTTCTCGAGCATCGACGCGAGCATCGCGCGAAAACGCTCGACCGTCAACGGTGCACGATTCTCTTCGAGCAACGCGACGAAGCGCGACATGTGCGTGCCCTTCTGGTCGGCCGGCAGGCGGACATCGAGGTTCCAGACACCGACGGTCGGCTGCACGTCGCCACTTTCGGTGCGCACCGTCAACGGATGCCGGACCGCCTTCACGCCCACGCGCTGAATCGGAATCTGGCGGGTATCCACCGTGCTCTGCACGTCGGGCATCACGAAGGCGGGATTCATCTGGTTCATCTTGTTCAATCCTTGTAAGCCGCGCGTTCGACGACGCGCACGCCGCGTCATGCGGCAGCCGGAAAAGCAACATGGGCCCGCAGGCCCATGTTTTCCGCATCAATGAAGACCGGTTGCGCCAGTCGCACCGACACCGCCCACAGGCGGTGCCAGCTTATGCGACGCGCTTCGCCTGACCGGCGACGTCGGCCGCCGGATTCAGAAAGCGTTCGCGAATCGATTTCGCGATACCCGCGCCGTCGAGGCCGCATTGCGACAGCAGCTTCGCGGGGTCGCCGTGATCGATGAACAGGTCAGGGAGGCCCAATTGTAGTACGGGTCGGATAACCCCACTCTCCATCAGGGCTTCCACGCAGGCCGAGCCCGCGCCGCCCATCACGCAACCTTCCTCGATCGTGACGAGGTAGTCGTGCGTCTCGGCGAGTTCACGCACGAGCGCCGCGTCGACCGGCTTCACGAAACGCATGTTCGCGACGGTTGCATCGAGTTCCTCGGCTGCCGCGAGTGACGGTGCGACCATCGTGCCGAACGCGAGGATCGCGACGCGCTTGCCTTCCGGCTGCGACGTGTGGCGACGGACTTCACCCTTGCCGAGCGGGATCTCGGTGAATTCCTTCACCGTCGCCACGCCCGTGCCCGCGCCACGCGGATAGCGCACCGCGGTCGGGTTCGGCTGCTGCAGCGCCGTGTGCAGCATCTGGCGGCATTCGTTCTCGTCGGACGCAGCCATGATCGTCATGTTCGGGATGCAGCGCATGAACGCGAGATCGTACGCGCCCGCGTGCGTCGCGCCGTCCGCGCCGACGAGGCCCGCACGGTCGATTGCGAACACGACCGGCAGGTTCTGCAGCGCGACGTCGTGGATCAGCTGATCGTAAGCACGCTGCAGGAACGTCGAGTAGATCGCGACGACCGGCTTGAGGCCTTCGGTTGCCATGCCGCCCGCGAACGTCACCGCGTGCTGCTCGGCGATGCCGACGTCGTAGTAACGATCCTTGAAGCGCTTCTCGAACTCGACCATGCCCGAGCCTTCGCGCATCGCCGGCGTGATGCCGACCACGCGTGAATCGCGCTCGGCTTCGTCGCACAGCCACTCGCCGAACACCTGCGTGTACGTCTTCTTCGCGGGCGTGGTCGACGGCTTGATGCCTTCGGCCGGGTTGAACTTGCCGGGGCCGTGGTAGAGCACGGGATCGGCTTCGGCGAGCTTGTAGCCCTGGCCTTTCTTCGTCACCACGTGCAGGAACTGCGGACCGCGCAGTTCGCGAATGTTCTGCAGCGTCGGGATCAGCGAATCGAGATCGTGACCGTCGATCGGGCCGATGTAGTTGAAGCCGAACTCTTCGAACAGCGTGGCCGGAACGACCATGCCCTTCGCGTGCTCCTCGAGCTTGCGCGCGAGTTCGAGCACCGGCGGCGCAACGCTCAGCACGCGCTCGACGCCTGCGCGCGCAGCCGCATAGAAGCGGCCCGACATCAGGCGGGCGAGATGGCGATTCAGCGCGCCGACCGGCGGCGAGATCGACATGTCGTTGTCGTTCAGGATCACGAGCACTTTCGCATCTTCCGACACGCCCGCATTGTTCATCGCCTCGAACGCCATGCCGGCCGTCATCGCGCCGTCGCCGATCACGGCGATCGAGAAGCGATCGTCACCGTTCAGCTGGCTGCCGATCGCCATGCCGAGCGCGGCCGAGATCGACGTGCTCGAGTGTGCGGTGCCGAACGTGTCGTATTCGGATTCGCTGCGACGCGGGAAGCCCGAGATGCCGTCCTGCTGGCGCAGCGAATGCATCTGGTCGCGGCGGCCCGTCAGGATCTTGTGCGGGTAGGTCTGGTGGCCCACGTCCCAGACGATGCGATCGTTCGGCGTGTTGAACACGTAGTGCAACGCGATCGTCAGCTCGACCGTCCCGAGGTTGGACGACAAATGGCCGCCCGTCTTCGACACGCTGTCGAGCACGAACGCGCGCAGTTCATCCGCGAGCGGTTGGAGTTGGCGACGATCGAGGCGGCGCAAATCCGCCGGGTCGTCGATGGTTTTCAGCAAGTCGTACATCGTCGTTCCATTGTAGGAAATCAAACGCGCCCGCATTCTGTTGCACGCACCGTAGCATGTGCGCGGCGGCGGGCTTTCGCGTCAGCTGACCCGGTTCACTACCAGGTCGGCAAGTTCGGCGAGACGCTGTGCGCGTGCGCCGAACGGTTTCAGCGCGTCGTGCGCTTCGGCGCGCAGTTGCGCTGCGAGCTCGCGCGACGCCTCGAGGCCGAGGATCGATACATAGGTCGGCTTGTCGTTCGCCGCGTCCTTGCCGGCCGTCTTGCCGAGCGTCGCCGAATCGGTCGTGACGTCGAGAATATCGTCGACGACCTGGAAGGCCAGGCCCACGGCCCCCGCGTACACATCGAGCGCGGCCATCGTTTCCGCGGACGGCGTTTCGCCGGCCAGCGCGCCCATCCGCACGGCCGCGCGCAGCAGTGCGCCCGTCTTCATCCGGTGCATCGTCTCGAGCTGCTCGCGCGTCAGCTTGAGGCCGACGCTCGCCAGGTCGATCGCCTGCCCGCCGGCCATGCCGATCGAGCCGCTTGCCAGCGCCAGTTCGCGCACGAGCGCGGCCTGCTGCACCGGCGACAGCGCGGCGGCATCGGTCAGCGCAACGAACGCCTGCGACTGCAGCGCGTCGCCGACGAGCAGTGCCGTCGGCTCGTCGTACTGCACGTGCACGGTCGGCTTGCCGCGACGCAACGCGTCGTCGTCCATGCACGGCATGTCGTCGTGCACGAGCGAGTAGACGTGGATCATCTCCAGTGCTGCTGCCGCCGCATTGCGCGCCGCTTCCGTCGCGCCGGTCAGTTCGCCTGCTGCATGGCACAGCAGCGGGCGAACGCGTTTGCCACCGCCGAGGACCGCATAACGCATCGCCTCGTGGAGTTTTTCCGGCACCGCGGTTTCAGCGGGCAAATAGTGGCCGAGTGCGTCCTCGACACGGTCAAGCACGGACCGCATCCATTGTTCGAATGTCATAGATCGTCGTCTTCGCCGTCCGTGGCGGCCGTTCCGGACGAAAGCGGCTTCAGCGTCGCGCCGTCGAGCACGCGAACCTGTTGCTCCACTTTCTCGAGCTGCTGTTGGCAAAACGCAACGAGGGTCGCACCGCGGCGATACGCCGTCAGTGAATCCTCGAGGCTCAACGCGCCGCCTTCCATCCGGGCAACCAGCGTCTCGAGTTCCGCGAGCGCCATCTCATAATTGTCCGGCAACGGTTCGGTGCCATTGCCGGGCGGCGTGGCGCCTGGGGATGCGGTTTTCGCCATGGACGAGGGTGTCAAATTTCAAAACAAGTCGGACATTCTACGGCAAAAGAGAATTCTCCGATCTGCCGACTTGGGCACCCGGGTACATATTCCGGCCCCATCTTCGACACACAGTGTGCACCTTCCGATTGTCGCCCGACAAAAAATTGACACAAATCAGGCACTTATTCCTAGCCTTACGAGGCGAACCGGGTATAATTCCCCGTTTCCCTAAATCGATTTTTCGATGGTTGGGTTGTTCACTGCTTTCACGCTAACACCGGGAGTGGGAATGTCCAATCTGAGCGACGCGCTTCAGTTGAAGTCGGCTCACAGCCAGCTTCCAGTCACTGCATACTTCGATGAGGCGCTACTCGAGCGCGAGATCGAAACCCTCTTCAAGAAAGGACCTCGTTACGTCGGGCACGAGTTGATGGTGCCCGAGGCGGGGGATTATTTTGCGCTGCCGTCCGAGAAGGAAGGCCGCGTGCTGGTCCGCAACCAGGCGAACCAGATCGAACTGCTGTCGAACGTCTGCCGCCACCGGCAGGCGATCATGCTCAACGGGCGCGGCCACACGCAGAACATCGTGTGCCCGCTGCACCGCTGGACGTACGATCTGGAAGGCGAGTTGCTGGGCGCGCCGCACTTCCCCGACAAGCCGTGCCTGAACCTCGGCAAGAGCCCGCTGCAGAACTGGCAGGGGCTGCTGTTCGAGGCCGAGGGCCGCAATGTCGCGCGCGACCTCGCCAACCTCGGCACGAAGCATCACTTCGACTTCTCCGAGTACCACTTCGATCACGTCGAAGTGCACGAGTGCGATTACAACTGGAAGACGTTCATCGAGGTCTACCTCGAGGATTACCACGTCGTCCCGTTCCACCCGGGCCTCGGCAGCTTCGTGTCGTGCGACGACCTCAAGTGGGAGTTCGGCGACTGGTACAGCGTGCAGACGGTCGGCGTGCACAACGCGCTCGCGAAACCGGGCAGCGCGACTTACCAGAAATGGCACGAGCAGGTGCTGCAGTTCCGCAACGGCGTGCCGCCGGAGTTCGGCGCGATCTGGATGGTCTACTACCCGGGCCTGATGATCGAGTGGTATCCGCACGTGCTCGTCGTGTCGTGGCTGATCCCGCAAGGCCCGCAGAAGACGACCAACATCGTCGAGTTCTATTACCCCGAGGAAATCGCGTTGTTCGAACGCGAATTCGTCGAGGCGGAACGCGCCGCCTATATGGAAACGGCGGTCGAGGACGATGAAATCGCCATGCGGATGGACGCAGGCCGCCGTGCACTGATGGCACGCGGCGAGTCGCAGGTCGGCCCGTACCAGAGCCCGATGGAAGACGGCATGCAGCACTTCCACGAGTTCCTGCGCCGCCACCTCGGCGACATCTGACAGCCGGTGCGGCGCTTTGACGCCGCACCGCATCCGGCAGACGAAAAGACGGGCTTCGGCCCGTCTTTTTTTGTTTAGACTTGGAATGTCAGGACATTCGCACTCCAGGGAGCCGTCATGCCACACACTCACTACACCACGCTCATCTCCGCCGCCAATCTCGCCGAGCGCCTGGCGGCGGCGCCCGGCAGCGTCGCGCTGTTCGACTGCCGCTTCGATCTCGTCGATCCCGCTGCCGGCGAAGCCGCGTATGCGGCCGGCCATATCCCCGGCGCGCAATACCTCCATCTCGACCGCGACCTGTCGGGCCGCAAGACAGGGACCAACGGCCGCCATCCGCTGCCGACCCGCGACGCGCTCGCCACGCTGCTCGCGAGCCGCAGCCTCAAGCAGGGTCAACAGGTGGTCGCGTACGACGCACAAGGCGGCGCCTATGCGGCACGCCTGTGGTGGCTGCTGCGCTGGCTCGGCCACGATTCGGTTGCCGTGCTCGACGGCGGCCTGCAGGCCTGGGAAGCAGCCGGCCAGCCGCTGGCAATCGACGTGCCGCATCCGGCCGCCGGCGATTTCCGCGCGGCCACGCCGCTCGAAGCGACGGTCGACGCGGCAGCCGTGCTCGCCAACGTGAACGCACCCACGCGCGTCGTGATCGATGCGCGCGCACCCGATCGCTACCGTGGCGAAAACGAAACGATCGATCGTGTGGGCGGCCACATTCCGGGCGCGCGCAACCGCTTCTTCAAGGACAACCTGACCGCCGACGGCCGCTTCAAGACCGGCCATGAACTGCGCGAGGCGTTTTCCACCGTGCTGGCGGGCACCGAGCCGAACCAAGTGATCCTGCAATGCGGCTCCGGCGTCACCGCATGTCACAACGCGCTTGCGCTGGAGGTTGCGGGCCTGCACGGCGCGTCGCTGTATCCAGGCTCGTGGAGCGAATGGAGCGCCGATCCGTCGCGGCCGATCGCAACCGGCCCGACGCCGTAAGCGCCCGCGCGGCGCAGTCGCAACGAAGCGGCGGCATGTGCCGCCGCTTGCCGTTTACATCACGCCGTACTTGTGGAGCCACGCGATCGCGCGCTTCCAGCTCTCCTCCGCATCGGCCTTCACATAGCTCGGCCGGTAATCGGCAAAGAACGCGTGACCGGCATCCGGATACACGACGATCTCCGATTCGCGCGCGAGCTTCGAATCGCTCGTCTGGATCGCCTTGCGCATGTCCGCGAGCGACGCCTGCGCGATGTTCGTGTCCTTCTCGCCGTAGAGCCCGAGCACGGGCACCTTCAGCAGCGATGCATGATCGACAGGGTTGAACGGCGTCATCTCGTCGGTCTTACCTTCGACGAACCCGTACCACGCAACGGCCGCACGCACGTGCGGGTTGTGCTCCGCATACAGCCAGCTCTGACGGCCACCCCAGCAGAACCCGACCACGCCCAGACGCGACAGGTCGCCGCCGTTCTTGCCGGCCCACGCGACGGTCGCGTCGAGATCCTCGGTAACCTGCCGGTCCGGCACCTTGTTGATGATGTGTTCGTACAGATCCTTGATCGTCGGATACTTCTCCGCGTTGCCCTGCCGCGCGAACAGATCGGGGGCGATCGCGAGATAACCGAGCTTCGCGAAGCGGCGACAGACATCGGCGATGTGCGCGTGCACGCCGAAGATCTCGTGGATCACGATGACGACCGGCAGGTTCGTCTTGTCCTTCGGCTGCGCGCGATACGCGGGGACGCTCGCGTCGCCCGAGCGGATCTCGACGGTGTCGACGTCCAGCCCTTCGCTGTCGGTCGTGACCGTCTGCGCCGATACGGGCAGCACGGCCGCCGCGAAGGCACCGCCCAGCGCGGCCTGCATGAACTTGCGGCGCGAGAACGGAACGTGGGGAACCAGGCTGTCGACTTCGGGTTTCAACATGAATGCACTCCTCGATTGGGGGCCGCCATCACGATCACGGACACGGCATGACGGGGCATCGCGCCGGCGCGCGGCGCGGATGTCGCGGCGGTTGGCACCCCGCCGCGAACGGAAACCCGGACAAGATGCCCAATAATCCGTTGTTGCGTCAACTGTCGGATATGTAAGACTCGATTACGACGCGTTGATTCGACAGCGGAGAAACGCGCAGGCAGCCCGTCGAATCGCGATGCAACAAGCCGTCTGTCAATCGCCGTTGCGCGATCGGATGCCTGGCGATTGAAACGAGCAACGCACGACCGATGTTGCCCGTCACACGCGCTCGGTAGCCCGGCGGCCCGCAAAAAACGACGGGCGGAGACTACGCACGACGTGCGCAATCCCCGCCCGCTTCCCGCGCGAACGCGCGTTCAGTGCAGTTTGACGCGCGGCAGCGTCGTGCGCCGCAGCCAGTGCGCGACCGTATCGAGCATCATCCGCGGATAGCCGTGCAGCGCGGCGATGTGCATCCGGTACAGCGACATGTACATGAAGCGGGCGAACAGCCCTTCGATCAGCATGTTGCCGCCGATCAGCCCGCCCATCAGGTTGCCGACCGCGCTGAAATGGCCGAGCGACACGAGCGAGCCCAGGTCGCGATACGTGAATTCGGGCAGCGGGCGCCCGTCGAGCCGGCAGCCGATTGCCTTCAGCAGGAAGTTCGCCTGCTGGTGCGCAGCCTGCGCGCGCGGCGGCACGTTGCGTTCGTTGCCGGGCCATGCGCATGCCGCGCAATCGCCGAGCGCGAACACGTTGTCGTCGGTGAAGGTCTGCAGCGTGCGGCGCACGTCGAGCTGGCCGAGCTTGTTGACCTGGAGACCATCGAGATTGGCGAGCACGGACGGCGCCTTGATGCCCGCAGCCCAGACCGTCAGGTCGGCACGCACCGTCTTGCCGCTCGCCGTATGGACGGCCCCGGGCGCCACCTCGGTCACGCGCTCGGAGAGCATCAGCCGCACGCCGATCTTTTCGAGCAGTTCGGCAGTCGCCGACGATACGCGCTCCGGCAACGCCGGGAGGATCCGCGGCCCCGATTCGATCAGCACGATGCCGACGTCGTGCCGCGGGTCGAGCTTGTGCAACCCGTAGGCCGACAACACCTGCGCGGTGTTGCGCAGCTCGGCAGACAGCTCGACACCGGTCGCGCCGCCGCCGACGATCGCGACCTGGATGCGCGGCTCCGCCGCCTCGCCCGGCGCGGTCGGCGCCGGCGCCTGGTGCTCGGCGCGCATGCACGCGGCGATCAGCCGCTTGCGGAAGCGCTCGGCCTCACCAACGGTATCGAGCGCGATCGCGTTTTCCGGTGCGCCCTGCACGCCGAAGAAGTGAGTCGTGCTGCCGATCGCGATCACGAGCGTGTCATATTCCAGCTCGCGCGCCGGCAACAACTCCTCGCCGTCGCTGTCGTTGACCGGCGAGAGCGTGATGCGCTTCGCCGCGCGGTCGAGCCCGGTCAGCCCGCCCTGCTGGAACTCGAAGCCATGCCAGCGCGCCTGCGCCGCATATTCGAGCTCCTGCGTGAACGGGTCCATGCTGCCGGCCGCAACCTCGTGCAGCAGCGGTTTCCAGATGTGGGTCGGATTGCGGTCAACGAGCGTGACAAGCGCACGCGCGGGACGACTGCCACGCGCGCCGTAACGGTCGCCGAGCCGCGTCGCCAGTTCCAGGCCGCCCGCGCCTCCGCCTACGATGATGATCCGATGCATCTGTTCCCCCTTTGCGATTCGAAACTGCTGCCGCCGGAGCGTGCGAAAGCGAGGCATTCGCGCCACCCGGTGGATTAACCGGTTCGGACATCATCAATGTGCAGTTCGAAGCACTTCGATGTTTCCAACCCCGGAACGCGGGGTGCGCATGCCCCCGCGTCAATGACATGCATTGTCCGGGAGCTTGCGCGTTGACCACAAGCAAACCATCTCGATATTCAGCATCCCTGCAACAATATGCCGCAGGAATCGGGAACCACGCGGCGGTGCGTCAGTGTGCCTCTTCCCAGTTCGCGCCGGCGCCCACTTCGGCGACCAGCGGCACCTTCAGCTTCGCCACGCCGCACATCATTTCCGGCAGTTTCTCGCGCACCAGCGACAGTTCGCCGTCGGGTACCTCGAGCACCAGTTCATCGTGCACCTGCATGATCATCCGCGATGCAAGCTTGTCGCGCGTGAGCCAGTCGTCCACCGCGATCATCGACAGCTTGATCAGGTCGGCCGCCGTGCCCTGCATCGGCGCATTGATTGCCGCGCGCTCGGCCGCCTGGCGGCGCGGGCCGTTGCCACCGTTGATCTCGGGCAGCCACAGGCGGCGACCGAAAACGGTTTCGACGTAGCCCTTCTCCTTCGCAACCGAACGTGTGTCTTCCATGTACTGCGCGACACCCGGGTAGCGTGCGAAATAGCGGTCGATATAGAGCTTCGCCGCATCGCGCGTGATGCCGAGGTTCGACGCGAGCCCGAACGCGCTCATCCCGTAGATGAGCCCGAAATTGATCACCTTCGCAATGCGGCGCTGGTCGGAATTGACCTCCAGCGGCGTCACGCCGAACACCTCGGCGGCCGTTGCGCGGTGGATGTCCTCGCCCTGCGAGAACGCGCGCAACAGCGACGCGTCGCCCGAGATATGCGCCATGATCCGCAGTTCGATTTGCGAATAATCGGCCGACACGATCCGGTGGCCCGGCGAGGCGATGAACGCCTCGCGGATCCGCCGGCCCTCGACCGTACGCACCGGAATGTTCTGAAGATTCGGATCGTTCGACGCCAGGCGGCCCGTAACCGCGACGGCCTGGGCGTAATTCGTGTGCACGCGGCCCGTTGCAGGGTTCACCATGCGCGGCAGCTTGTCGGTATAGGTCGACTTCAGCTTCGACAGCCCGCGGTGCTCGAGCAGCAGCTTCGGCAGCGGGTAGTCCTCGGCCAGCTTCTGCAGCACTTCCTCGTCGGTCGACGGCGCGCCGCTCGGCGTCTTTTTCACGACCGGCAACTGCAGCTTTTCGAAGAAGATCTGCCCGATCTGCTTCGGCGAGCCGAGATTGAATTCGCCGCCCGCCAGTTCGTACGCCTGCGCTTCGAGCTCGATCAGGCGCGTCGCGATTTCGGTGCTCTGCGCCTGCAGGCGCGCGTCGTCGATCAGCACGCCCGTGCGCTCCATCTTGCGCAGCACGAGCGACACGGGCATCTCGATCTCGCGATACACGCGCTCGAGGCCCGGTTCGCGCGCAACCTGCGGATACAGCGCGTGATGCAGCTGCAGCGTGACATCCGCATCTTCGGCCGCGTATTCGGCGGCCTGCGTGAGCGCTACTTCGTCGAAACCGATCTGCTTCGCGCCCTTGCCGGCCACGTCTTCATACTTGATCGTCTTGACACCCAGATGACGCAGCGCGAGGCTGTCCATGTCGTGCGTGCGGTGCGACTCAAGCACGTACGATTCGAGCAGCGTGTCGTGCTCGATGCCGTTCAGCGCGATGTCGTAGTTCGCGAGCACCTGCGCGTCATATTTCAGGTGCTGGCCGACCTTCTTGCGATCGGCCGATTCGAGCCACGGCTTCAGGCGCGCGAGCACTTCGTCGAGCGGAAGCTGTTCGGGCATGTCGGGGCCGCGATGTGCAACCGGCAGGTACGCTGCCTTGCCCGGCTCGACCGAGAACGACAGGCCGACGAGCCGCGCGAGCATCGGGTCAAGCGAGGTCGTCTCGGTGTCGAACGCGGTCAGTGCAGCCGCGTCGATCTTCGCGAACCACGCGTCGAATTGCTCCCAGGTCTGGATCGTGTCGTATTCGCGGACGATGTCGGCCGCCACGACCGGTGCCGGCTCGCCGTCCGGCGCATCGGCGCCGCCGCCTTCCGCCGGCGCGCTGTCGACTTCGCGCAGCCAGGTCTTGAAGCCGTAGCGCGCGAAGATGTCGCGCATCAGGTCGCGCGCTTCGCCGTCGGTCTTCAACGACGCCTCGATCGAATCGAGATGCGGCGCGAGATCGCAGGCCGTCTCGACGGTCACGAGCTTGCGGCCGAGCGGCAGGAAGTCGAGCGCGCGGCGCAGGTTGTCGCCGACCACCCCCTTGATGTCGCCCGCATGCTCGATCACGCCGTCGAGGCTGTCGTACTGCGCCAGCCATTTCACGGCCGTCTTCGGCCCGCACTTCTCGACGCCCGGCACGTTGTCGACGGTGTCGCCGATCAGTGCGAGGTAGTCGATGATGCGCTCGGGCGGCACGCCGAACTTCGCGATCACGCCGTCGCGGTCGAGCGTCTCGTTGGTCATCGTGTTGACGAGCGTGACGTGGTCGGTGACGAGCTGCGCGAGATCCTTGTCGCCCGTCGACACGATCACGTTCATCCCGTGCCGCTCGGCTTCGCGCGCGAGCGTGCCGATCACGTCGTCGGCCTCGACGCCTTCGACCATCAGCAGCGGCCAGCCGAGCGCACGCACCGCACCGTGGATCGGTTCGACCTGCAATGCGAGGTCGGGCGGCATCGACGGACGGTTTGCCTTATAGTCGGCATAAAGGTCGTCACGGAACGTCTTACCCTTTGCATCGAACACGCAAGCGCTATACTCTGCACTGACTTCCTTGCGCATACGGCGCAGCATGTTGATGATTCCGTAGAGCGCTCCGGTCGGCTCCCCGCCAGGGCCACGCAAATCAGGCATCGCATGGTAAGCCCGATACAGATAGCTCGAACCGTCAACCAATAGCAGGGTCTTACCTTCCAGATTTCGTTCTTCAGGCATTATGAACAAGAGAAAAGTGATTCCGAGTCTGCGTTCGCTCGCAGATCAAGAACGCGCGACGGCCAAGAAGGCGCGCGCATCGTGGCAGATGTTCACGATTATGGCAGAGTTTATCGAGGCGACCGAGTACCTGTCGGAGATCCGCCCGGCTGTCAGCATCTACGGTTCTGCCCGCCTCAAACCCGATACGCCGCACTACAAGCTCGCCGCGCAGATCGCGCGCAAGCTGTCCGACGCCGGCTTCGCCGTGATCTCCGGCGGCGGCCCCGGCATCATGGAAGCCGCGAACAAGGGCGCGCACGCCGGCAAGGCGCCGTCGGTCGGCCTGAACATCGAGCTGCCGCACGAGCAGGCCGGCAACCACTACCAGGACATCTCGCTGCGCTTCCGCCACTTCTTCACGCGCAAGGTCACGTTCGTGAAGAATTCGGATGCGGTGATCGTGATGCCGGGCGGCTTCGGCACGCTCGACGAGCTGTCGGAAGTGCTCACGCTGATCCAGACGAAGAAGTCGCGCCTCGTGCCGATCATCCTCGTCGGCAGCGAGTTCTGGAAGGGGCTGCTGCAGTGGTTCCGCGACCAGCTGATCCCGATGGGCCTCATCAATCCGGAAGACATGGACCTGATGCAGGTGATCGACGAGCCCGACCAGGTGCTCGACGCAGTGCTCGCGTTCTACGAGGACAGCGGCGAGGAAGAAGGTTCGGACGACGACGGCCATCCGCCGCGCCCCGAAGAAGACCGGATGTTCTATCTGTAATCCATCCGTGGCGACCGCCGGCCCGACGGCCGGTGTACCGCTTCCCGCGCGGCAGGCATGGCGATCCCGCCACCTGCCGTGTGTCACTTTGTAACGCGCCGTTAATCGCGCTTCGCGGCCGTACGCCGCCGAATGTCAAATCCGCGCAGCCGGCGCTGTGCGACGCGCGCGCAATCATCCGTACACGCGGGCCGCCATTGTCAAATGACGCGGCCCGACGCCCGCACCCCGCACCTGCCGGCCGCCAATCCGCCGTAACAAACCCGCCTCGCGTTTTCCGTCGCGCACCCCCACACTGCATGTGTCGGTGCGGCGTTTCCCCCGGTGGAACGGTCCCCCTCGCTTCCATCGCGTCGCGCCGGCCTTTTACAACGACATCACGGAAAAGAACATGCAACGCTCGCTGATCGCCCTTGCCTTCGCCGGCCTCGGCCTTTCGCTGTCCGGCCTCGCCCACGCCGTCAACGTCGACGTCAACATCGGCACGCCCGCACCGGTCGTCGTCGCGCCCGCGCCCGTCATGGTCGCCCCGGCGCCCGCGGTGATCATCGGCTGGCATGGCGACCGCTACTGGGACGGCCGTCGCTACTGGGAACGCCGCGAGTGGGAAGACCACCAGCGTTATCGCGGTCACGGCGATCGCGGCTATCACTGCCCGCCGGGACACGCGAAGAAGGGCGAGTGCTGAGCGACACCGCGCGGCCGCTCGACCAACGCAAGGCCGCCCGTGCGCTTCGGCGCCGGGCGGCCTTTTGATTTTCGTCCGCTGGCCGCATGAATCGACGGCCTTGCCGGCTCGCAAAATCGCGCGGCGCCCGGTGGTAGGATTGCCCTTGCCCGAGGCCAATCCCGCCACCCATGCCGCTCATCCGAATCTGGGCTGTCGAACATGCCCTTGCATCCGGCGTCGCCGCGCCGACCGACATTCTCACGGCGGCCAACCATCTCGCCGCGACGGCGTCGCAGGGCCGCACGAGTGCACCGTTTCGCTGGCGCGTCGAATCGATCGGCGGACGCCCGGTGCGCGCGACCTCCGGCCAGGTCATCCCGGTCGATGGCACGATCGACGGCAGCAGTCCCGCCGACGCGATCTGGCTGACGAGCCCGTTCGTCGCGGATCTCGAGCGGCTGCTCGACCGGCCCGCCGCACTCGCCCCGCTGTTCGACGCGCTGCGCAGGCAACACGCGCGCGGCACGCTGATCGCAACGTACTGCACCGGCACATTCCTGCTCGCGGAGGCCGGCTTGCTCGACGGCCGCCTTGCCACGACGCACTGGTCGAAAGCATCCAGCTTCCGTGCCCGCTATCCGGACGTGGCGCTGCGTGCATCAGACATCCTGACCGAGCAGGACGGGATACTGTGCGGCGGCGCCGTCACCTCGTACCAGAATCTCGCGTTGCGAGTCATCGAAAAACTGGCGAATGCGCGCCTTGCCGCGTCGGTCGCCAGGCTCATGCTGATCGACATGAACCGCGTCTCGCAGGATTCGTTCATCGACCTCGACCGGATGGGCCATCGCGGGCACGACGATGCGACCATCGCGCGTGCCCAACGCTGGATGGAAAAGCACCTGCGGGAACCCTTCAGCCTCGCCCGGTTGAGCGATCACGTCGCGATGAGCGAACGCACGCTCCATCGCCGCTTCAGGGACGCGGTGGGCGCGCCGCCGCTCAGGTATCTGCAGACGCTCAGGATCGAAGTCGCGAAGCGCTTGCTCGCGGAAACGAAGCTCGCGATCGACACCGTCTGCGAGCGCGTCGGCTACGCGGACATCAGCGGCTTTCGGCAATTGTTCAAGCGCGAGACCGGCATCTCTCCCGGCGAGTATCGCCGTCGCTTCACGCAATAGCCGCGCGCAACCAGCGTCGAACACGATGTCGGAAATGGCATCGTCGAATGGCAGTTTCGCCACTGCGCGCATCGGCATGCGATCCATACACTGGATTCACGTCGCCCCGGAGCGGCGCCCTCTCCACCGAACCAGGACACCGTCATGCCGATGATCGACGTCACCCTCCCCGAAGGTGCGCTCGCACCGCAGGCCGAAGCACGACTGATGGAAGCGCTGACCGATACGCTGATCCGTCACGAGGGGCTCGATCCCGACAATCCGCGCGTGCGGGACGTGACCTGGATCTTCGTCCATCGGCCTGCGGCCGTGTATCGTGCCGGGGCTATCGCGCCTGCGCCGATCTACCGGATCGTGCCGACCGTGCCGGAAGGTCAGTACACGGACGCCGCACGCGCCGGGCTGATTGCGGACGTGACCGCCGCCGTGGCTCGCGCGGAGGGTGTGCCGGTCGACGCCGTCGCGACGCGCGTGTGGGTCTTTCCAACGGAAATCGACGACGGTTGCTGGGGTAGCCGCGGTGTGGTGCGGCGCCTGCCGGACATCATGGAATATTTCGGCGGCGCAACGCTGCGGGCGCTCGGGGAACAGCGGCTGGCGATCAAGCGGCGAACGGATGCGATCGCGGCGCTCGAAGCCGTGCTCGCCGCGATGCGTGAGACGCATCAAGACGTAGCGCACGTTCGCGACGCCGGGCTCGCGTACTGATGCTCGGCAAGCGCGTGCCGCCTTCCTGCACCCGAACCCGGCTTCAGGTAATGCGGGTATGCGCGGCGCGCGCAACGGCGCGGCGCCCTTACCCGGCTCGCCATCAGGGTTCGCGTCGGCCGAGACGACTTCGCACGGCCCGACGAACGCGCCGGTCGCGGCCATGACGACTGCCATTGCCCGCCGGGGCGCTTGAAGATCGGCGAGCGCGAAGCGACGACGCAACCGCCCGGCCGGCCCGCAAGGCCGCCCGGAAGCTCACCCGCGATCAGGCGCGTGTCATGCCGCCGCTTCCGCAAACGAAAGCGGCGCAAGATCCGGATGCGCACCAAGCCGGACGACAAGGAAATCCATCAACAAACGGCTCCTCTGCGGCAGGTGCATGCGCTGCGGCATGCACAGGTGGAGGCCGTAACGGCAGGTCACGTGCCGGGTCAGCAGCGGCACGAGGCGTCCCTCGCGAATGTGCGCGTAAACCGAATAGCCGAAGAACTGGCCGATCGCGGCGCCGCTCAGCACCGTGTCGAGTTCCGCATCGATGTCGTTGGTCGCGATGAACGGGTCGATCTGTCGTGTGTCGACACGACCATCAACCAGGAATTCCCACGGAAACGGCTTGCCCGTGCGCGGATACAGGAATGCGGTGCAACGATGATCGCGCAGCGCGTCGATCGTCTGCGGCTCGCCGTGGCGACTCAGATACGCAGGCGCCGCGCAGACGATCAACTGCAGATCGGCGATGCGCCGTGCCACGAGCCCGCTGTCGGGCAGATTGCCGGTCCGCACGGCAATGTCGATCCGCTGTTCGACGATGTCGGCCATGTCGTCGCTGACGATCAGCTCGGCCGTGACGCCCGGCTGCCGGTCGCAGAATTCGCCGAGCAGCGGCGCGAGAAAGCGCCTGGCCAGCGAATACGGCGCCGCAACACGGATCGTGCCGGCCGCGTGCGCCCGATCGTCGTCGAGCGTGCGCAGCGCGCTCTCCAGTTCCCCGACCGCGCCGCGGCACTGTGCAAGCAGGCGTTCGCCCTCGAGCGTCAGTACGATTCCGCGCGTCGAGCGCTGGAGCAGCCGCACGTTCAACAGCGCTTCCAGCGCTGCGACCTGCTTGCTGGCAGCTTGCGGCGTCATGCCCAACTCGCGGGCGCCCGCGCTGATGCCGCCCGCGGCCGCGATACGGACGAATACCGTCAGCGCCTTCAACCGATCCATTCGCAGCTCCCGTCAAACCCGGAACGCCCGGGCAATCGTCCATCGCATCGCAACGCCTGTCCGGCCGGTTGAATCGGTTTCAACCGGTCGGGTGCTATTCGCGCGGCACCCTGCTTCGCACAATGGCGCTGTATTCGATACCCGGAGCCAAACGGCCCGCCGCCATGAACACATTTTCATTTTCAGCCGTTTCGCGAACCGTCTTCGCGGCCGCATTGATCGTCGCCGGTTCGCCGCGAGCAACCGCACTGGAAGCGGACGCGGGTAGCCGCGTAACCGAGACGGTACTGCTGCGAACCACGCATGCGTGGGACGGCTCGCGGTATCGCGCCTATCCGTCAGGACAACCGGAGATCACGGTCGTACGCTACACGATTCCGCCGCACGCGGTATTGCCGTGGCATACGCATCCGTCGATCAACATCGGCTACGTGCTGTCGGGCCACCTGACCGCCGTGCGCCGCAGCGACGGCAAGCGGCTGGCGCTCGGCCCCGGCGACGTGGTGCCGGAAATGGTCGACGGCGCCCATCGCGGCGAAACCGGCGACGAGCGCGCCGAACTGATCGTGTTCTACGCCGGCGCGCCTGGCACGCCCCTGACGGTGCCCGACCACCGGGACTAAGCACCTCGACCATGCGCCGGCCTGCCGGCCAGCTCGCTTCCCTTTACATGGAGCCACTCTCGTCATGCCCGATTCACGAAGCTCGTCATCATCTCCCGCCACGACGCGACCCCGGCTCGACGGACGCGTTGCGCTCGTCACCGGCGGCGGCACCGGCATCGGCCGGGCGGCCGCGCTCGCATTCGCGCGGGAGGGCGCCCGCGTCGTCGTCGCCGGACGGCGCGCGGCGCCGCTCGACGAAACCGTGCGCGCGATTACCGGGCACGGTGGCGAAGCCTTCGCGATGGCCATCGACGTCGGATCCGCCGATGGCGTGCGCGCGCTCGTCGACGCAACGATCGGACGCTACGGCGCATTGCATGCTGCGTTCAACAATGCGGGTACGGAAGGCACGTTCGCGCCGATCGTCGAACAGACCGAGGCCGACTTCGACCATGTGATCGCCACCAATCTCAAGGGTACGTGGCTGTCGATCAAATACGAAATGGAGGCGATGCTCGCGCACGGCGGCGGTGCGATCGTCAATACGTCGTCGTGGCTCGCGAAAGGCGCGCTTGCCGGCTCATCGACCTATTCGGCCAGCAAGGGCGCGCTCGATGCGCTGGTGCGCGCGGTCGCACTCGAAGGCGGCCCGCACGGCATCCGGATCAACAACGTGAACCCCGGCATCATCGACACGCCGATGGCGCGCCGCTTCGGCGACGACGAGATGTTCCGCCCGTTCGCCGCATTCACGCCCGCACGACGGATCGGCACGCCCGAAGACGTGGCCGACGCGGCCGTCTGGCTCTGCAGCGACGAAGCGCGCTTCGTGACGGGCGAATCGCTGCTGGTCGACGGCGGCTACACGATCGGCGGCATGCGCTGACCGGCGCCGCGACGGAGGAAGAACCGATGGAATACGTGAGACTGGGAGCGTCCGGGCTGAAGGTGTCGAGGCTGTGCCTGGGCTGCATGACCTACGGCGACCCGTCATGGCGCCCGTGGGTCGCGACCGAGGAGGAGGCCCGCCCTTTCATTCGCACGGCACTCGAAGCGGGGATCAGTTTCTTCGACACGGCCGACATCTACTCGTGCGGCGAGAGCGAGCGCATTCTCGGGCGTGCGCTGCGCGATTTCGCGACGCGCGACGATGTGGTGATCGCAACCAAGGCGTTCTTTCCGACCGGCGACGGGCCGAATGCGCGCGGGCTGTCGCGCAAGCATCTGCTCGCCAGCATCGATGCGTCGCTGCAGCGCCTCGGGACGGATTACGTCGATCTCTACGTGATCCACCGGTTCGATCCGGACACGCCGATCGAAGAAACGCTCGATGCGCTCGATACCCTCGTGAGGAGCGGCAAGGTCCGCTATCTCGGCGCGTCGTCGATGCATGCGTGGCAATTCATGAAGATGCTCGCATTTCAGCGGCATCACGGACTCGCCCGATTCGTCTCGATGCAGAGCCAGTACAGCCTGATCTGCCGCGACGACGAGCGCGACATGCTGCCGCTTTGCATGGAAGAAGGGATTGCCTGCACGCCGTGGTCCCCGCTCGGCCGCGGGCTGCTGGCCGGCTCGCGCGATGCCGCGACGACACGGGCCGCAACCGACCAGCAAATGGTGTCCTGGTACGACGGGCGCGACGCGGTCGCGGCGACCGTCGATGCCGTCCGGCAGGTGGCGCTGGCACGCGGGGTGACGCCCGCCCGGATCGCCCTGGCATGGGTGCTGCGCCGGCCAGGCATCACCGCGCCGATCGTCGGGTTGTCAAAACCGCATCACCCGACCGACGCGCTCGCGGCACTCGACCTGAGACTCGACGATCGCGAGATCGCGTTGCTCGAGGCCGCATTCGACCGGGCAGTCGAACCGGTGCAATGGTGACCAAGGCCCCGGCAATCGGATCCAGCCCGGGTTTTGAAGCCGCGTCGATCATGACGGGCACGCGGCCGAAGCTGCCAGTCCTCGAAATCGCATGCGCCGTCACATCAGCCGGTGCGGCAAACCGGAAAACGTGCCCCCGGTAACGCCCCGCAGGGCCCGCCGGTCATTGCACTTACTGGAACGCCACTTCTGCAAAGCTCCGCAGCTTGCGGCTATGCAGCTTGTCGAGCCCGTTCGTGCGCAGGATCTCCATCGCCTTCACGCCGATCTGCAGGTGCTGGTCGACCTGCCCGCGATAGAACGTGTCGGCCATGCCCGGCAGTTTCAGCTCGCCGTGCAGCGGCTTGTCCGACACGCACAGCAGCGTGCCGTACGGCACGCGGAAGCGGAAACCGTTCGCGGCGATCGTCGCGCTTTCCATGTCGAGCGCAACCGCACGGCTCTGCGACAGCCGCTGCACCGGTTCGCGATGATCGCGCAACTCCCAGTTGCGGTTGTCGACGCTCGCGACTGTACCCGTGCGCATCACGCGCTTCAGTTCAGCCCCCTCCAGCCGGGTCACGTCGGCCACCCCGCGCTCGAGCGCGAGCTGCACTTCGGCCAGCGCCGGAATCGGCACCCATAGCGGCAGGTCGGCATCGAGCACGTGATCCTCGCGCACGTAACCGTGTGCGAGCACGTAGTCGCCGAGACGCTGCGTGTTGCGCAGCCCCGCGCAGTGACCGAGCATCACCCACGCGTGCGGACGCAGCACCGCGATGTGATCGGTGATCGTCTTCGCATTCGACGGGCCGACGCCGATGTTGACCATCGTGATCCCGCTGCCGTCCGCGCGCTTCAGGTGATACGCGGGCATCTGCGGCAGGCGCGGCGGCGCGTTGCCCTCGGCCGGCTCGCTGCCGAGGTTCGCGTTGTACGTGACGACATCGCCCGGCTCGACGAACGAGCTGTACTGGCTGCGGTATGCACGCACCTCGGGATCATCGCTCTCCGTCATCACCGTGCGGCCCAGCTTCACGAATTCGTCGATGTAGAACTGATAGTTCGTGTAGAGCACGTAGTTCTGGAAGTGCGTGGGCGACGTGGCCGTGTAGTGACGCAGCCGGTGCAGCGAGAAATCGACGCGCGCGGCCGTGAACAGCGCGAGCGGATGCGGCTCGCCCGGCGCTGGCTCGAACGTGCCGTTGACGATGCGGTCGTCGAGATACGACAGGTCGGGTGTATCGAAGATGTCGCGCATCGCGAGCAGGCGGTCGCGGTCGAGCTCGCCTTCGAGATGGATGCCTTCCGGAAACGCGAAATGAACCGGAATCGGCTGCGACGACACGCCGATCTCGATCTTCACATGGTGGTTCTTCGCCAGCAGGCGCAGCTGCTCGCGATAGTAGTTCGCGAAGAGATCGGGGCGCGTGACCGTCGTCTCGAATACGCCGGGGCCGGCGACGAAACCGTACGAGCGGCGCGAATCGACGTGCGTGTTGACGTCGGTGCGGATCCGCACGAACGGGTAGCATGCGCGCACGTGCTCGGTAATCGGTTCGTGGCGGCGATAGCGCGCGAAGGCGTCGCGCAGGAAGCCCGTATTCGTGTCGTAAATGGCGGACAGCCGCGCGACGGCGGCGATCGGATCGTCGAAAGCCTCGACCGACGGGCTTTCGGGCGTCAGCGCTCGGTGCCGGCGGCTCAAATCGTTCTTCATTTTCATCACCTCGTCTGATCTGACGACATTACCACGGAACCCGGTCACGCTTATGGCCGCCCCTGCGCACGCGAGGGCCGGAAGGGGCGCAGTATTTGCTAAAATCGGTGGGTTCACTGGAGACTCATCATGAAGCCGCTCATTCTCGTCGCCGCTGCCGCCGCGTTTGCCGCCGCCAGCGTCGCTTACGCCGCCGGCGGTACGCCTGACGCCGACGCGCAGGCTCGGGCCGAGGCCAACGAGGCCGCCGGCCTGCCCGATCTCCGCAAGATCAACCGGCCGGGTGCCGAAGTCACGTCGAAAGTCGACTTCGCCGATATCCGCCGCACGCCGAGCTTCCACGAAAAGAGCAAGAACGGCACCGAAGTCACCGAGTATCGCGATCGCGGCAAACCGGTCGAGATCGACGTGAAGTCGAACTTCGGCACGCGCTACCAGATGAGCTCGACGCCCGACACGTCGCCGAAGCCGCACGACGCGGGCATCCCGATCACGCGCCTGCCGTCGCTGAACCTGCGCTACTGATTCCGTGGCGCGCCGCGTCGAACGCCGCGCGCCGCCTCCCTTCACCTGCTGTCGCGACGCACGCCGCCCGCGTGCCGACACCCTGACCTGACGCATCCCGCATGGCCGTTTTCACTGCTGTTTCCGACTCCGATCTCGCGCAATGGATGCGCCACTACGAACTGGGCGACGTGCTTGCGTTCCGCGGCATTCCGTCCGGTATCGAAAACAGCAATTTCTTCCTGACGACGACGCGCGGCGAGTACGTCCTCACGATCTTCGAAAAGCTCACGGCGCAGCAACTGCCGTTCTACCTCGACCTGATGCGGCATCTGGCCGGCCACGGCGTGCCGGTGCCGGATCCGATCCCGCGTGACGACGGCGCATTGTTCGGCGAGCTGCACGGCAAGCCGGCCGCGATCGTCACGAAGCTCGACGGCTCGGCCGAACTCGCGCCGGGGGTCGAACACTGCATCGAGGTCGGGCAGATGCTTGCGCGCCTGCACCTCGCCGGCCGCGACTATCCGCGCAACCAGCCGAACCTGCGCAGCCTGCCGTGGTGGCAGGAGAACGTGCCGGCGATCGTGCCGTTCATCACGGATGAGCAGCGTGCGCTGCTGGAGGGCGAACTCGCACACCAGGCCAGCTTCTTCGCATCGGACGACTACGCGGCGATGCCTGCCGGGCCGTGCCATTGCGACCTGTTCCGCGACAACGTGCTGTTCGCGCACGCGGCGCCCGGCACCGGCCACGACGTGCGGCTCGGCGGCTTCTTCGACTTCTATTTCGCAGGCTGCGACAAGTGGCTGTTCGACGTCGCGGTCACGGTCAACGACTGGTGCGTCGACCTCGCGACCGGCGTGCTCGACGTCGCGCGCGCCGATGCGATGCTGCGTGCGTACCAGACCGTCCGGCCGTTCACGGCCGAGGAGCGCCGCCACTGGAGCGACATGCTGCGCGCGGGCGCGTACCGCTTCTGGGTGTCGCGCCTGTACGACTTCTACCTGCCGCGTGCGGCCGAGATGCTCAAGCCGCACGACCCCGGTCATTTCGAACGCATCCTGCGCGAGCGTATCGCGCATACGCCCGCGCTTCCCGAGATCCAAACCGCATGCAACTGATCGAAGTGCCCGCCAAAACGGGCTATGTCTGGTTCCGTCAAGGCGTCTGGCTGTTCCGCCGGAACCCGCTCGCGTTCATCACGCTGTTCTTCACGTACCTGCTGGCGATCACGCTGGTGTCGATGGTGCCCGTGATCGGCTCCGCGCTGCCGCTGGTGTTCATTCCGGGCGTCGCGGTCGGCTTCATGGCCGCATGCCGCGACACGGTGGCCGGCAAGCCGGTGATGCCGACGATCCTCGTCGACGGCTTCCGCTCGTACGGTACCGTCGCGACCCAGCGGCTGCTCGTGCTCGGCGTGATCTACGTCGCGTCGATGGTGCTGGTGTTCGCCGCTTCGTCGTTCGTCGACGGCGGCGCGCTGTTCCACGTGATGATGGGCGCGGCGGACGAGGCAAGCGCGACGCCGGAAACGCTCGCCGCGCAAGGCACGCTCGGCGCGCTGTTCTTCGCGACGCTGCTCTACCTGCCGGTCGCGATGCTGTTCTGGTTCGCGCCGGTGCTGGTCGCCTGGCATGACGTGCCGCCCGCGAAGGCGCTGTTTTTCAGCGTCGTCAGCTGCTGGCGCAATCGCGGCGCGTTCGTCGTGTACGGCGTGCTGTGGTTCGCCGTCGCGCTCGGCACGTCGCTCGCGCTGTCACTGCTGCTGCAGGCGCTCGGCGCCGGCGCGTACGCGCTGACGATCATGATGCCGGTGACGATCATCATCGTCACGATGCTGTACTGCTCGTTCTACGCGACCTATCGCGGCTGCTTCGGCGTACAGGAACCCGGCGCAACGACCACCACGTCGGGCCGCTGACGTATCCCCGGCCGGCGCACGTCGCCGGCCACCGTTCTCCGCGCCGGCCGCCCCCTGTTCATCCCGATCTTTTGCGCGCAAAATAATTTGCGTACAAATTGTTCGCGCGTTCGCCGCGCCTCCCGAATCATGGACCGCCTGCCCCCGTTGCCCCAGACGCTCGACGAGCAACTCTGCTTCGCGCTCTATTCGACTTCGCATGCGATGACGAAGGCGTATAAGCCGCTGCTCGACAAGCTGTCGCTGACCTATCCCCAATATCTCGCGATGCTCGTGCTGTGGGAACGCGACGACATCGCCGTGAAGGACATCGCCGCGCGGCTCGACCTCGACCCGGCCACGGTCACGCCGCTGCTGAAGCGGCTGGAGGCGCTCGGCTACGTGGAGCGTGTGCGCAGCGCGGCCGACGAACGCGTGGTGAACGTGCGCGTGACGCCGGAAGGCCGTACGCTGAAAGACCGCGCGCGCTCGGTACCCGCCGATCTCTTTTGCGCGATGCAGCAATCCCCCGAATTCCTCGTCAGGCTGCGCGCCGATCTCCAGCAGTTGCGCGACGCGCTGTCGGCTGCCAACGAACGCTGACAGGCGAGCCTCGGCGAACCGGCCCGGCGCTGCCGGGCCTTTTCTTCAAAATTTCATTTGCACACTAATGATTTGTGTTCTATATTTTCTTCGTGGCCGGCGACACCCCGTTCGACCGGGCCGCTTTTCCTCCCTTTCCCAGACAGGAGCTGCACGATGAACATTCTGTACAAGACCAGCGCCACGAGCACGGGTGGCCGCGACGGCCGCGCGGTATCCGCTGACAACAAGCTGGAAGTGAAGCTGGCCGCGCCGCGCGAACTCGGCGGCACGGGCGCGGAAGGCACGAATCCGGAGCAACTGTTTGCCGCAGGTTACTCGGCCTGTTTCCTGAGCGCGATGAAATTCGTTGCCGGCCAGGACAAGAAGGCACTGCCGGCCGACACTCAGGTCACCGCGGAAGTGGGCATCGGCCCGAATGACGCAGGCGGCTTCGGGCTCGACGTCGAGCTGCGCGTGTCGCTGCCCGGGCTCGACAAGGCCGACGCGCAAGCGCTGGTCGAAAAGGCGCACCACGTGTGCCCGTATTCGAACGCGACGCGCAACAACGTGCCGGTGCGCCTGACGGTCGTCTGACGCGACACAAAGCCAGGAATGCAAAAAGGGCGCGTGCGGCATGTAGCCGCACGCGCCCTTTTGCTGCGTGACTCGCCGGAACGGCGGACCAGCCGGCCCGCCCTGCGCTGCTTAGCGCGCGCCGAACGAATACGGGCGATTCATCGCCGCTTCGCGATCGATCTTGCGCATGCGGAATTCGAGATCGTAGATGTCGGTGGCGTCGGCCAGGTACGCGTCGGCGCGCTCTTTCGAGGCCTTTTCAGCGTTCTTGGTCAGCATCAGGAAGAGGTGGCTCAGCAGGTACATGGTTGATCTCGCTATTCGAAGGTTCTTTGACTAGGGTTTTCCCGAATTATAGGGAAAACCCTAGATTTTGACCAGCGTCGCTCAACCGATGCGTCGTTCGGTCGCCACAGTGCGGCGATTGGCTTCGAAAAAGGCCCAGATCATCGCGCTCGCATCGGGGCCGACCGCCGCATGAAACGGCACGGCTTCATCGCCGCCGGCCCACGCGTGATCGAGCCCTTTCACATGACAGAGCCGCACGACCGGCTCGCCGTCGCGGCAGACATCGGTGATCTGCGCGCCCGCTTCGCGCGTCTCGACCCGCTCGCCGCCGCGCAGTGCGCCGCGGCTGTCGGCCAGCCCATTCAGGCGCATGAACTGCACCGTCAACTGGTCGGCGTTCTTCGGTGCGACCACGTGGTCGCCATCGCCCTGGACGATCAGCGCGGGCATGCCCGGATACGCGGCGGCATCGACCAACGCATCGACGGCCGCGGCCGGGTTCTGCCGCACGCCGCGCCGCATCACGTCCATCGCGGTAATGCCGGAATTCGCCTCGCCGAGCGCGGGGCCCGAGTGCAGCGCCACCGCCGCGAAGCGGTCAGGATGGTGCAGTGCAAGAAGCGACGCCAGGCCTGCGCCGGCCGATAGCCCCGCGACATAGACACGCGACGCGTCGAAACCGCGTTCGTCAACGAGTGCGTCGACGAGCGACGCCACCGCATTCGCCTCGCCGCGGCCCGCGCGGTCGGTGTCTTCATACCAGTGCCAGCAGCCGTGCGCATGTGCGCGCAGCGACTGCTCCGGATACAGCACCGCGAAGCCGTGCTTGTCGGCCAGCAGGTTCATTCGCGTGCCCTGCACGAATTCGTCGACGGACTGCTGGCAGCCGTGCAGCATCACGACGAGCGGCATCGCGCCGCGCCGGCGGCCGGTCGGCACGTAGAGGCCGTACGCGAGATTCTGGACGAGGCGCCCGAGCGCGGGTGCCATCGGATGTTCGCCGCGCGTCCACTCGCCGGCCGCCCATGCGGCCGCGCGCGGTCGCACGCGCGATTCGCGCGGCGGGGACAGATCGGATACGGCGGGAGAGGCCGCGGCCTCGAGTGCGTCGCGTGTGATGCGCTGCGCATCACGCGCCGCGCGCTGGGCGGCCGGAGACAGCATGCGTTTCATGCCGCCCAGCCACACCTTGGTCAGACTTTTGGTCATCGATCGGGCTCGCAGTCAGGAAAAAATAGGGGCACCACAGCGGATGCATCGTTCGTCTTTGTGCAATGCACCATAACATTGTTTCTGGGATTTTTCCTGCACGCGGATAGTTCCCGGCCGCGCAAAAAACGGGGCTCGTGCGCACGCGGCGCTATACTGGGGCTTCGCCGCTTGTATCCGTTGTAGTCGTTCCTTCCGGCTCGCGCGTTGATTTAAGCATCTTCCCCGCCTTCGTTCGTCCCCTTCCCGATGTTCGACCTGTCGTCTCACCTGTGGATCATGATCACCGCGTTCGGCGGCGCCGGCCTGACCCTGCCGCTCGCGATCACGATCGCCGTCTGGCTCGCGCTCGGCTACTCGTGGCAGCGCGCGGCCGCGTGGCTCGGCGTGCTCGCGGTCGCGATCGGCGTGGTCGCGCTCACGAAGATCGCGTTCCTCGGCTGGGGGATCGGCATCCGCAAGTGGGATTTCACGGGGTTCAGCGGCCATGCGATGCTGTCGACGTCGGTCTATCCGGTCGCGATTTTCCTGGCGCTGATCCGCACGCGCACGCCGGTGCGAATCGCCGGCATCGCGCTCGGGCTCGCGGCCGGCGTCGCGGTCGGCGTGTCGCGCGTCGCGCTCGACGCACATTCGCCGTCCGAATCGATCACCGGCTGTATCGTCGGCGCGATCGCCGCGCTCGCGTTCATCGCCGGTTCGTGGCGCGCGGTACCGCACCGCTGGTCGGTGCCCGCGGTCGTCGCGAGCCTCGTACTCGTCACCGTGGCGCTGCACGGCATCACCGTGCCGTCGCATCGCTGGGTCACCAAGGTGGCGCTGCAACTGTCGGGCCACGAGCGCCCGTTCGTCCGCGCGCGCTGGAAGGCCAACCCGAACTACCGCCCCGCATCGCAACCGTCGTCGCTGCAGCGCACCCAATCGTCGCCGCAAACGCTCCGTACGTGACCGGCCGCCCGGCCGTCACGCCCGCCCCTTTTCTGGTCTGACCATTACATGCACGCCGTCGCATGAACGGTATGTCGAGCGTTATAACCCGCCCTATATTACGATTACGGTTTCCACCCATTCAAAACGAATCCACCATGCGCTCAACCGTCCGTCCGCTTCGCCGCACCCTGCTTCGCCTGCTGCCGATCGCCACGCTTGCCGCTGCCGGTATCGCGTTCAGCGCGCCCGCGTCCGCCGCCGACGAACTGGTCGTGTCGGCCGCCGCCAGCCTGACGAACGCGTTCAAGGCCGTCGGCGAAGCGTACGAGAGGCAGCATCCGGATACCAAGGTGCTGTTCAACTTCGGCGCGTCGGACGTGCTGATGCAGCAGATCGCCAAGGGCGCGCCGGCCGACGTGTTCGCGTCGGCCGACCAGAAGGCGATGGATCGTGCGGCCGACGAAAAGGTGATCGTGCCCGGTACGCGCCGCGATTTCGCGGCGAACTCGCTCGTGCTGATCGTGCCGGCGGACAGCAAGGCCGCCGCACCGACGTCGCTGAATGACCTGACGGCGCCCGGCGTGAAGCGCATCGCGTATGGCGACCCGGCATCGGTGCCGGTCGGTCGCTACACCGAGGGCGCACTGCGCACGGCCGGCGTGTGGGATGCCGTCAGCGCGAAAGGCGTGCTGGCCGCCAACGTGCGCCAGAGCCTCGACTATGTCGCACGCGGCGAAGTCGACGCGGGCTTCGTGTTCGGCACCGACGCCGCGATCATGCCGGGCCGCGTGAAGGTCGCGCTGACGGTGCCGACGAAGACGGCCATCACCTATCCGATCGCCGTGGTCAAGGACAGCCGCCACGCCGCGCAGGCGCAGTCGTTCATCGACTTCGTCGCGTCGCCGCAGGGCCAGGCCGTGCTGTCGACGTTCGGCTTCAAGCCCGCGGGCAAGTGAGCGTAGCGCGATGCAAGACGCCTGGGTACCGCTGCTGCTGTCGCTGAAGGTTGCCGGTTGGGCAACCGCGCTCGACATCGTGCTCGGCGTCGCCGCCGCGTTCATGCTCGCGCGCTGGCGCTCGCCGCTGCGCGACGTCGTCGATTCCGTGCTGACGCTGCCGCTCGTGCTGCCGCCGACGGTACTCGGGTATTACCTGCTCGTGCTGCTCGGCCGGCGCGGCGTGTTCGGCGCGTGGCTCGACAAGCTCGGCATCGAGCTGGTCTTCACGTGGCAGGGCGCGGTGATCGCATCGATGGTCGTCGCGTTTCCGTTGATCCTGAAGTCGGCGCGGGCCGCGTTCGAAGGCGTCGATCCGCATCTCGAGCGCGCCGCGCGCACGCTCGGGCTCGGTGAAGTCGCGGTGTTCTTCCGCGTGACGCTGCCGCTCGCCACGCGCGGGATCCTCGCGGGCGCGCTGCTCGCGTTCGCACGTGCGCTCGGCGAGTTCGGCGCGACGCTGATGATCGCGGGCAACCTGCCCGGCCGCACGCAGACACTGTCGGTCGCGATCTACGCGGCCGTGCAGGCCGGCGACGACAGCACGGCCAACTTCCTCGTGCTGGTGACGTCGATCACCTGCGTGCTCGTGCTGCTCGCGACCGGCTGGCTCGTGCCGTCGCGTGCCCGGCGGAGTCAACTGACATGAAGCGCCTGCCTCGTCCATCGTCTTTCGCGGCCGGGCGGCTTCGGCGGAGGCCCGCATGAGCCTCGTCGTCGACATCCGCAAGACCTACGCGAACGCCGAGCGCCGCTTCACGCTCGACATGTCGTTCACGGCGACGACGCAGCGCGTCGTGCTGTTCGGGCCGTCCGGCGCGGGCAAGAGCATGACGCTGCAGGCGATCGCCGGGCTGTTGTCGCCCGACGAAGGCACGATCATGCTGAACGACGAACCGCTGTTCGACGCCGCGCGCCGCATCGACGTGCCGACCCGCGAACGCCGTGTCGCATACCTGTTCCAGGATTATGCGCTGTTTCCGCATCTGAACGTGCGCCAGAACATCGCGTTCGGGCTCACGTCGGGGCTGCGCAACCCGCGCGCGAAGACGGTGCCGCCGGAAGTCGCGTACTGGCTGCAGGCGTTCGATCTCGAAGCGCTCGCCGGGCAGTACCCGTCGCAACTTTCCGGTGGGCAGAAACAGCGCGTCGCGCTGGCGCGCGCACTGGTCGCGCAGCCGCGGATCCTGCTGCTCGACGAACCGTTCGCGGCGCTCGACGGCGCCATGCGCCAGCGCATGCGTCACGAACTCGCCGAGCTGCAGGCGCGGCTCGATATCCCGATGGTGCTGATCTCGCACGATCCCGACGACGTCGCCGCGTTCGGCGACCAGGTCGTGCAGTTGAGCGAAGGACGCGTGCAGGCGGCTCCGCCGCACGCCGAGTGGCCGACGCGCGTCACGTGAGCGCGCGAGGCCATGGTCGTGGCAGGCACCGTTGGAGCCTGAGAGAAGCCGCGCGTAGCGGCATATGCTGAAAGCGGAAACGAAGCCGGTACCGTGCTGGCACCATGCGATGCCGGCTTCGCCCCGCCCGTCACTCGATCGTCGAAGCGCGCCGCCCTGCCTGCTTCGTCACCCCGTCACCGCAAGAATCACGCTCGACGCCTTGAACAGCGCGATCGCCGGCCGGCCGGCGTCGAGCTGCAGCGCATCGACGCTGTCGTTGGTCACGACGGCCGTCAGCGTCCCGCCGCCGTCGAGCGCCAGTGTCACCTCGCTGTTCACCGCGCCCGCCGCGACGGTTTCCACGCTGCCGCGCAGCTGATTCCGCGCGGACACCTTCAACTCGGGCTCGCCATCGTCGACCGCGAGCACGACCCACGACGCCTTCACCAGCGCGCAAGCGTCCGCGCCAACCTGCAGGCCGAGCGCATCGGCGCTCTCGTGCGTCAGCACGGCAACGATCGGCTGCCCGCCGGGCAGCGAGAGCGTGACCTCGTCGTTGACGGTACCGCGCACGATCGATGCGACCTTGCCGAACAACTGGTTGCGCGCGCTGGTCTTCATCCCGATCCGGCCGATCAGCGCCCAGTCGACGTCGAACCCGGACACGGCCGCGCTCGCGGCCTCGATGAACCGGCGATGCTCGCGCTCGATCGTGCGGAACGCGGCGATCAGCGACGTCGCGCGCGGCGTCAGCGTCGTGCCGCCGCCGCCCTTGCCGCCCGTCGAACGCGCGACGAGCGGTTCGCCGGCAAGATTGTTCATCGTGTCGACCGCATCCCATGCGGCCTTGTAGCTGAGGCCGACGGCCTTCGCCGCGCGCGTGATCGAACCGGTGTCGCCGATCGCCGCGAGCAGTGCGATACGCGTGGCGCCGCCGAGCGTCTGCTCGCCGGCGCGCAGCCACAGCTCGCCGCCCAGTTCGAGCGGTTCGGTGGACGGGGAAGAATGCGGTGTGTCGGTCATCGGGATACGTGCCGGAATCGGGCGGCCATTATAGTCAGCGCGTGCCGGTCAACCCGGCTTGCCGTCGAGCTTCGGCGGCCGCAGGCTGGCCAGCAGCGTCTCGGCGTCGCGCGCCGCGCGCTGCTCGAGCGCCGCGCCGTAGCCGCGCACGAAACCGAGCTGGTACGGCGGCGCCGCGAGTTTTTCGAGGTGATGCAGCGCGACCATCGTGTCGTTCGCTTCGCCGAGCACGCTCTGCACGCGCGTGAGCGTCTTGACCGTCTCGGTGCGCGTGCGGCGCGACGCCAGCGACGCGAAGAATTCGAGCGCATAGCGCAGCCGCTTCGCATCGATCCGCACCTGATGGCGCGCGGCCGTGTCGAGCGACGTGAGCGACGGCGACGCATAGAGATGACCGAACAGCCGCCGCACGCGCTTCGTCGCGTGGCGCCGCAGCGACGGTGCGGCGCCGTCTTCGGCGGACGGCAGCGCAAGCGAGCCCAGCCATTCGAGCCAGCCGAGCGTCAGCCTTGCATAGCGGGCCGAATGCAGCGCCTGCCGCAGCTCGACCCGCGCAGCCGCGCACTGCGCGCGCGCGGCATCGAGCGTGCCGTTCCACTCGCCGTCGCCGCCGTCGGCCGCGATCAGCGCGGGCAGGCTTTCGGTCGCGAACACGTCCCAGTCGCGCACCGTGCCGAGCAGCCCGGCCAGCCAGCGCAGGTCGGTACCGAGCGTGTCCTGCCACTGATCGTCGGCAAAGCGCGGGAAGAAGCGCATCAGCGTGCGCAGGCGACGCAGCGCGACACGCATCTGGTGCACGAATTCGGGATCGTCGCGCTCGAGCACGCCGCCCTCGTTGCCGAGCCATTGCGCGGTGATGTCGCCGGACAGCGCGAACAGCGCGGCGCGCTGCGTGCGCACGCCGGCCAGGTCGACGAGCTTTGCCTTGACGGGCCCGTCGGCGGCCGGCTCGGCCGCACATGCGCGATCGATCACGCTCGTCAGTTGTGCGAATGCGGGCCACGCACCGCTCAATTCGCGCGCCGCGGCAAACAGCGCGTGCAGCGCGGCCGTACGCGCGGGCAGGGTTTCCCAGTCGGGTGCCGTGAGACGCAGCTCGACATAGCGGCGCGGCGGCTCGCTACCGCGATGCAACGTGACGTCGTCGAGCGTCATCTCGACCACGACGCCGCTGTCGTCGGCCCAGCGCCCGCGCCGCCGCTCGCTGACGAGGCGCAACGCGGACGATTCCGGCTGGGTAGCGACCTCCCCCGGGCGCCCGACCGGATCCGGCGCGGTGCCGTCGATTTCACCTGTCGCGACGACGGCCTCGGCTGCGACGGCCGCCTCGGGTACGGGCAGCGGCATCGCGACGACGATGCCCGCATGCTCCGCGTCGAACAGTTCGCGCGCCGTGACACCTGGCGCAAACGCCTTCGTTCGCGATGCGACGACCCGCCTGCCATGCGCATTCGACTCGACCCACGTCCACCAGCTCGCGCCGGGGCTCGGCTCGGCCTCCTCGATCTGGCACGGCTCGATCGTCACGCGCTCATGGCCGCGGCGCATCCGGACCTGCGGGCAGATCCGCCATGCGCGCACGAGTTCGGCGCCGAAATCACGCTGCGCGCCGCGGGCGCGACTTGCGGCCTTGACCGGCCACCCTTCCAGTGACAGCGACAACACGATTTCCAGCACACGCGACATGGAGGCTCCTGCACATGAAGAATCGCCGGTGCATCGACCGCGCCGGCGTCGTCCGTGAAGCTGCTTCCATAGTACACGTCGCCAAAACTCGCAGGCGACGATCTGGCCCTGTCCTGCTGTCGCAGGTCAAACGGCGTATTGCGCGAGGCCGTTGCCGAACGACCAGTCTTCCTTCAGCACCTCGACAAGACTGATGAATACGTCCTGCTGCCGCACGCCGGGCTGCTGCGCGAGGTTGTCCGCGATCGCCCGGTACAGCGCCCGCTTCTGCTCGAGCGTGCGCGTGTTGTTCGCGGTGATCTGGATCATCACGAGATCGTCGCTGCGCTCGATATCGAGGTAGTGGCGACCGAACACGAAATTCTCGGCCGCATGCTCGGTGACGACCATGAAGATGTCGTCCTCGGGCACGTTGAACGTGTGCATCAGCGCGCGATGCACGCCGTCGACGAGCGCCGCGCGGTAGGCGGCCGGTTTGCCTTCGCGGACTGCGATACGGGTGAATGGCATGGTCCTGCTCCTGTCGGGGAAGTTGGCGTTGAAGAACGGAAACACAGCGTCAGGTTAGGCTCGCCGAACTATAATTAACAGTCATCGATAGATATTTCATCCATTTACATCTGAAATGAAAGTCCTTGACCTCGATGCCGTACGCGCGTTCGTGCTGGTCGCCGATCTCGCCAGCTTCACACGCGCCGCCGATGCGCTCGGCACCACGCAGTCGGCCGTCAGCCTGAAGCTGAAGCGACTGGAGGCACACCTCGGCAAGCCGCTGCTCGCGCGCACGCCGCGCGTCGTCAAGCTGGCCGCCGATGGCGAGAATTTCCTGCCGGCCGCCCGCGCGCTGCTCGACGCGCACGATCACGCGCTCGGCGCGATCTCGGCCGGCACGCACCGGCTGTCGCTCGGCGTCAGCGAGCATGTCGCGGTGCCCGACCTGCCGGCCGTGCTCACGAGCCTGCATCGGCAGGATCCGGGGTTGTCGCTCGAAATGCATCTCGGAACGTCGACGAACCTGCTCGCGCAATACGACGAACGCCGGTTCGATGCGGTGATCGTGCGGCACGAGCCGGGCGAAGACCCGCCGCGCGAAGACGGCACGCTGCTGTTTTCCGAACCGCTGGCCTGGCTCGCCGCGCCGGACTGGGTGCCGCGCGCGGGCGAACCGCTGCCGCTCGCGGTGCTGGCCGGCCCGTGCGGCGTGCGGGCCGCCGCGCTGCGCGCGCTCGACCATGCGGGGCGGCCGTGGCGGCACCGCTTTACGGGCGGCGGCCTGGCGGCGGTGCCGGCCGCCGCTGCCGCGGGGCTCGCCGTCTGCCCGCTCGCGCGGCGGGTCGCGCCGCGCACGCTGGTCGACGTCGGCGCGAAATTCGGGCTGCCGCCGCTGCCGCTGTCGCAGGTCGTGCTGTATTCGCGCGTGCGCGACGCGCGCGCCGGCGCCGCATTGCGCAGGTTTGCCGACAGCCTTGCAATCTCGGCGTAAACTAGCGGATTAAGCCGCCCGCAATCTCCAGAAGAATTCCAATGAAGCCTGACGCCCGCAAGCACCTCCGTGCCAACCTGCTGATGCTCGCCTCCGCCGCGATCTGGGGCTCGGCTTTCGTCGCACAACGCCTGAGCCTCGACGTGATCGGGCCGTTCCTGTTCACGGGGCTCCGCTTCCTGCTTGGCGCGCTGGTACTGGTGCCGCTGCTGATGCTGAACACGGCGTCGCGCACGCAACTCGCGGCGATCCGCCGTGAACCGAAGCTGCTGCTGCCGGGCCTCGCCCTCGGCGGGCTGCTGGCGGTATCGATTTCGCTGCAGCAGATCGGCCTGCAGTACACGCGCATCGCCAACGCGGGCTTCATCAGCTCGCTGTACGTCGTGATCGTGCCGCTGATGGGTGTGTTCGCACGTCACCGGATCGGCCCGGGCACGTGGTTCGGCGCGCTGCTCGCGGCGATCGGCCTGTATTTCCTCAGCATCAACGAGCACTTCTCGGTGCTGTACGGCGACTGGTTCCAGCTCGCCGGCGCCGTGATCATCGCCGCGCACGTGATGGCCGTCGGCCATTTCGCGAAGCGCCACAATCCGCTCGTGCTCGCGTTCCTGCAGTTCGTCGTGTGCGGCGTGGCGTGCCTCGCGGTCGGCCTCGCCATCGAGCCGGTCAGCGGCGCGATGCTGCGCAACGCGCTGCCGACGCTGCTGTATGGCGGCCTGCTGTCGGTCGGCGTCGGCTATACGCTGCAGGTCGTCGCACAACGCGACGCGGCACCCGCGCACGCGGCCGTGATCTTCAGCATGGAAGGCGTGTTCGCGGCGATCGCCGGCTGGGCCGCGCTCGGCGAAACGCTGACGCTGCGCGCGCTCATCGGCTGTGCGCTGATGCTGGCCGGCCTGCTCGCGTGCCAGTTGCTGCCGAACGGCGACGCCCGGAAAAAGGACGAGGACGCGCTGCCGGCGTGACACGCACCGTCCCTATAATGGCGGTTCGCGTGACTTCCACGCCAACCGCTTCCGACAGGCCAGCTCCGTGACGTCCACTTCCGTCGATCCCGCCGCCGACCTGCTGCGCGAACGCGCAGCGCATTACGCCACCCAGGCGGCGCTGTTCCTGCGCGACCAGGCGCTCTCCACCGCGTCGCACGACCTGCGCAGCCCGCTGAATGCCATGCATAGCTGGGCGTACGTGCTCGAGCGCCAGCTCGCCAACGCCGATCCGAACCTGCAGCGCGCGCTCGCGGGCATCCGCACGGGCATCGACCAGCAGGTCGCGCTGATCGACAACGTGCTCGACGCGCCGCGCGCGGAAACGCGCACGCTCACCCTCGAGCCGCAGCCGTTCGCGCTGCGCGCGCTGCTCGACGACACGATCGCGCTGGTCCGTTTCGCGCTCGCCGACGCACGGCAGGTCGCGCTCGACGCGACGCTGCCGGACGGCGAACCGTCGTTGACCACCGACCGCGAACGCATTGCGCAAGCGCTGTGGACGATGCTGACGGCGGCCGTCGAAGCGAGTGCCACCGGCGGCCGCGTGACGTTCGTGTGCGCACGCGACGGCGTGCAGTTCACCGCACGCGCCACCTGCACCGTCGACGCCGGCGCACTCGCCGATCCCGCGCAGCCGCACGCGTTCGAATCGTTCGCACGGCGCGAGCTGCTGCGCGAGCGCGACGCCAAGCGGATCGCCTGGATCCTCGCGCTTTGCCAGCGCGTCGCGCTCGCACACGGTGGCACGTTCTCGCACGACGCGTTCGCCGATGGCGCAACCGTCACCCTCACCTTCTCCGTCCCCTGCGAGGCGCCGGTGTAAGCAATCGGCGGCCCGATACATTACAAATTCCTTTCTGGCTCTATACTGATGGGCCTGTCATAACCGGAGTGATTCTTTGTTACAGATCTTCGCGCTCATCGGCGCGTTGTTCCTGGTGGCCCTGAACGGGTTCTTCGTTGCGGCCGAATTCGGCCTCGTCAAACTGCGCGCCACGCGCGTCAAGACACTGGCCCGCAAGCACGGCCTGCGCGGCCGCATCCTCGGCATCGTGCACGGCCGCCTCGACGCGTATCTTTCCGCGTGCCAGCTCGGCATCACGCTCGCGTCGCTCGGCCTCGGCTGGGTCGGCGAACCGGCCTTCGCACAACTGCTCGGCCCGCTGCTCGACCTGATCGGCGTGCAGTCCGAACGCGTCGTGCACCTGATCTCGCTCGTGTTCGCGTTCTCGCTGATCTCGTTCCTGCACATCGTCGTCGGCGAGCTGGCGCCGAAATCGATGGCGATCCGCCAGTCGGAGAAGGTCGGCCTGTGGGTCGCGCTGCCGCTCTACGCGTTCTACTGGGCGATGTATCCGGCGATCTGGGTGCTCAACAACAGCGCCAACGCGGTGCTGCGGCTCGCGGGGCTGTCCGCCGACCACGGCGGCGACGCCCACTACTCGACCGACGAACTGAAGCTGATCCTGCGCAGCCGCCGCAGCACGGCCGGCAATCCGGCCCAGCCGGCGCGCGGCACGTACAGCAACGACGAGTGGAACACGCTCGCGCATTCGCTCGATTTT
Organism: Burkholderia sp. Ac-20345; assembly: GCF_017104825.1. NCBI lineage: Bacteria > Pseudomonadati > Pseudomonadota > Betaproteobacteria > Burkholderiales > Burkholderiaceae > Burkholderia > Burkholderia sp. Ac-20345. The sequence continues at coordinate 65,065 of NZ_JAAGPO010000027.1, forward strand.
TCGTCGATGACCGTGTCGGACCTGATGCGGCCGGCCCATGAAATGATCGGGCTGCGCCGCGACCTGCCGCTGCCCGACAACATGGAAATCGTCGCGCGCCACCGCTTCAGCCGCTATCCGCTGTTCGAGGACGCATCGCGCGAACAGGTGAGCGGGCTGATCCACCTGAAGGACCTGCTGCTCGCGCGCCACGCGGGCGCGGCGCTGGAAGACCTGTCCGACTACGTGCGCCCCGTGCAGTACGTGAGGCCCGACACGCCGGCGCTCGACCTGTTCCGCCGCTTCCGCAAGGGCGCGCCGCACTTCGCGCTGGTCGGCAACAAGGGCGAGAAGCCGATCGGCTTCCTGACGCTCGACAACCTGCTCGGCGCGCTGGTCGGCCAGATCCACGACGAGTTCCGCCAGGGCGACGCCGACTGGAGCCGCCTCGACGACGGCACGCTGATGGGCAAGGGCAGCCTGCCCGTCGTGTCGCTCGAACAGGCGCTCGGCATCGACATCGACGAAGGCCGCGCGGAATCGGTCGGCGGCCTCGTGATCCAGGCGCTCAGCGACCTGCCGACCGAAGGGCAGCGCGTGTCGTTCGACCGCTTCGACGTCGTCGTGAAGAAGATGAACGGGCCGCGCATCGTGCTCGTGCGCGTCTACCCGAAGATCGCGAAAGAGGCCGACGAATGACGGCCACGCTTCGCCGCACGCGATGAACGCCACGCTGCCGCGCTGCTGCGTGATCACGCCGGAACCGGCGTCCGCGTCGGCGGCCGATTGCGCGGCGTTCCTCGACCGGCTGTCGGCCGTGCTCGCGCGCGGCGAGACGCTCGTACAACTGCGCGTGAAATCGTTCGAGGCTGCCGCGTTCGCGCGACTCGCCGCCGAAGCGCTCGCGCGCTGCGACGCGGCCGGCGCGCACCTGATGCTGAACGGCCCGATCGATGCGGCCGGCGTGATGCGGCTCGACGGCGCCGGCTGGCATCTCGACGGCACCGCATTGCGTGCCGCCGCGCAGCGGCCGTTGCCGGCCGAAAGATGGGTGTCCGCCGCCTGTCACACGCGCGACGACCTGCTGCTGGCCGCGCGCGCCGGTGCGGATTTCGTCACGCTGTCACCCGTGTTGCCGACGCTCAGCCATCCCGGTGCGCCGACGCTCGGCTGGGCGCAGTTCGAAACGCTGGCCGCCGAAGCCGCGATGCCCGTCTTCGCGCTCGGTGGCATGACGCGCACGCACCTCGACGATGCACGCCGCCACCGCGCATACGGCATCGCGGGCATTCGCGGGTTCTGGTAGTTCGGGATTTCCTGCGGGGCAGCCGGGCGCGAATGCGCCCGGCCTCTCGGACTCTTAAGCGCTCACATCGTCATGCGTTCAGGTTCGGACGCATTCCGCGCCACGTGCCGTCATCGATGCGACGCGCATCGTGCGTGAGCGCATAGCGGTTGACGTCACCCGTCAGCCACGCGACGAGCGCATACGGCGGCAACACTCCTTCATCGACCCGGTCGCGCGCACGCGCCGGCGTCTCGAACACGACTCGCCCTTTCGGTGCGTCGAACGGCAGCGCCTCCGGCGACAGGTTCAACGCAATCGTCAGCGTCTCGTCGTCGGCGAGCCGCCATGACGCGAGCAGCGCGTCGGCATCGCCGTCGCCGTCCGACTTCAGCGCACGCGCATCCTGCGGCCGGCAATCGGACAACCGCGGTGCGATCAGCTTCGCGCGTACTGCAAGCGCCGACTGCACGAAATGCGCGCGATCGATGTCGCGCGCGGTTTCGTCGAAGATCAACGGAATCTGCGGCGTGAGCAGCGACAGCGCAAGTGCGGCCAGACCGGCCTCCTGCCCGTGGTCGCCCTGCCCGCTGTCGCGCCACGCGCCATCGGACAGCACCAGCGACGTCAACGACAGCCCGCTGTCGGCAGCCATGCCTTCTCCCGACCCGGCCGGCTGAAACGCGGCACCGGCCGCGGTCAGCGCGCGGGCGAGCGTGTGGATCGACTGGTGCGTGGAAATGCCTTCGTGGGCCGACGTGTCGCGCCCCGTCAGCCGGTGCAGCGCGCGTTCGCCGCACCCGTTCCACTGTGCATCGAAATGGGTGTCGGCAAGATGCGCAGGATGTCGCTCGCTGCCGAGTACGAGATGGATGAACCGGTCGGCCGGCACGGCCGCGCGCACGCGATCCGCGATCTCGCGCAGCCACGACACGCCGATCCGGTCGGCTTCGCGCAGGCGCAGCCCGTCGCAACGGTATTCGTCGATCCAGTACAGCGCGTTGTCGCAGAAGAAATCGCAGACTTCCGGATGATCGAGCGCGAGCGGCGGCGCCTGCAGCGGATCGTCGCGCGTATGGAAGAACGGCGCCGCGTAGTGGCGCAGCGCATCGGTGCCGCTGCCGAAGCGCGCGTAGTCGAGCTCGAGCAGCACCGCAAGGCCGTAGCCGTGGGCATCGTCGATCAGCGCCTTCAGCGCGTCGGGGCCGCCTTCGGCCGCGAGCGGCGCGAACGGCAAGCTGTCGTGCGGCGACGCGAGCAGCTCCAGCGCGGTCACGCCGATGCGCGCAAGTTGCGGCAGGCGCCGGCGCACGCCGTCGAAGCCGCCCACCGCGTGCGGGCGAATCGCATAGAGCGCGATGTCTTCCCATGCGCGCCCGTGCCAGAACGTGTTGCGCCACGTGAACGCGCGCGGATCGACGACCTCGCTCGGGCCGTTGAGCCCTTCGGGTTGCGAGCGCGACGCGGGATCGGGAATCGATACCGTATCGTCGAGGCGATAGCGGTAAAGCGCACCCGCACCACAATCGGCAAAGACTTCGAACCAGTTCGTGCCGGCCGCCGTCATCGGGACGAGCAACGGGCCGAAGCCGGTATCGAGTTCGAGTTGGACCTGCGTGCTGCCCGGCGCCCACACGCGAAAGTGCGTGCGCGGCGTCGCGCAGAGCGCGCCACAGGGCTGTGCGCCGAACGGCAAGCAGTGGATGTGGTGCTGCGCATACGGATCGTGCGGACAATCGGACATCATGCGCTCCTCGTGCGTACCGAGCGGCATGGCCGCGCCAGCGGGGCGCGGCGCATCGGGGCCCGGCATGCGACGGCCAGGCGGGGGGAGAGAAACGAGTATGCGCCGGATTCGCCACCGCGATGCATCGTTCCCGGACAATTTTAAATACGAATCGACCCCGGGAAAACCCGCAATCCGGCAGGCTCCGGCGAGTCAGGTAGCAGCCATACCGGAATGGCTGCCCGCCTTGTTGCACCGGCCGCGCACGCTTACGCTCTGCGCCATGCTCGCGGACACGTCGTTCGCGCCCGACCCGAGGAACCCGCCATGTCGCTTCCCGCCAGCGCCGCCAAATTCGATCCGGCACGCGCGCACGAATACGCCGAGCAATCCCGCATCGCGCTCGCCGGCTACGATGCGTGCCACGAACTCACCGCGTGCATGCTCGCGTCGGCGATCGATGTGCCCGACGCGCGGATTCTCGTCGCGGGCGCGGGCGGCACGGGGCAGGAAATCTGCGTGGCGGCCGCGCTCGAGCCGGGCTGGCGGTTCACGGCCGTCGACCCGTCCGCGCCGATGCTCGCGCTCGCACGTTCGAACGTCGAGGCCGCGGGATTCGGCACGCGCACGGCGTTCGTCGAGGACGGTGTCGATGCGTTGCCCGATACGCCCGCGTTCGACGGCGCGACGCTGATCGGCGTGCTGCATCACGTCCCGGGCGACGAAGCAAAGGCGGCGCTGCTGCATGCGATCGCGCGGCGCCTAAAACCCGGCGCGCCGCTCGTGCTCGCCGGCAACCATCGCCGCTACGCGGACCACCCTCGCCTGCTCGACGCATGGCAGCAGCGCTGGCGCATGAAAGGCGCGACACCGGATGCGGTGCGCGCGCAACTCGCGAAGATCCTGCAGGGCGCCGATCCGCCCGCGTCCGAGGAAGCCGTGTTCAACCTGCTGCGCGAGGCGGGCTTCGATGCGCCGCTGCGCTTTTTCGCGAGCCTGTTCTGGGGCGCGTGGATCGCGGTGCGGCGCGCGTGATGGATCGGGGCTGGCGGCCAGACGCGGTCGGCCAGACGCGATCGGCTGGACGCGGCCCGTCACGACGCGCGACGCGTTTCGTGTGCGCGCCCTACGCGCTGGGTATGATGTCGTTCCCGCCCCCACTTCCGGCGTCGACATGCTCACCGTCCATCACCTGAACAACTCGCGCTCGCAGCGCGTGCTCTGGCTGCTCGAAGAACTGGATGTGCCATACGAGATCGTGCGCTACGCGCGTGACCCGAAGACGATGCTCGCGCCGCCCGAACTGCGCGCGATCCATCCGCTCGGCAAGTCGCCGGTCGTCACCGACGAAGGCCGCACGTACGCCGAATCGGGCGCGATCATCGAATACCTGGTCGAGCGCTACGGCAACGGGCGCCTCGCGCCGCCGCCCGGTACGCCCGAGCGGCACGACTACACGTACTGGCTGCACTACGCGGAAGGGTCGGCGATGCCGCCGCTGCTGCTCAAGCTCGTCGCGCTGCGGATCGCGCATGCGCCGATGCCGTTCTTCGCACGGCCGATCGCGCGCAAGATCGCCGACACGCTGCAATCGAGCTTCGTCGATCCGCAGATCGCACTGCATCTCGGCTATGTCGACGACACGTTGAGCCGCACCGGCTGGTTCGTCGGCGACGGTTTCAGCGCAGCCGACATCCAGATGAGTTTTCCGCTCGAAGCCGCGACGGCGCGTGGGGGCGGCAGCCGGTATCCCGCGATCGCGCGTTTCCTCGACGCGATCCACGCGCGGCCCGCGTATCAGCGGGCGCTGGAGCGCGGCGGCCCGTACGACCTGCTCAAATAGCCCTGGCCTGCGTCAGCTCAGCAGGCCCGCCGCGACGTTGATCGACAGCCCGAGCACGGCCATGTTGAAGTAGAACGACAGAATCGACTGCGCGAGCACCGAGCGCCGCGCGGAGCGGTTCGCCAGCGACACGTCGGCCGTCTGCGACGCGACCGCGATCGTGAACGCGAAATACAGGAAATCCCAGTAATCGGGCTCGGGGTTCTGGTCCGGGAAGCGCAGCGCGCGATCCTTGGTCGGCGAGCCGTAATAGAGCCGCGCATAGTGCAGCGTGAAGATCGTCGGGATCAGGAACCACGCGCCGAATAGTGTCGCGCCCGTGATCGCGTAGTGGCTGAGCCCCGCGCTGAAGCCGACGCTCTTGGCGGTCGCGAGTTCGATCGCGATCGCGGCGACGCTCGCGACGGTCGCAAGGCACACGACGGTCAGCACGGTCGTCGCGTTTTCATCCTCGCGGATCGCGACTTCGCGCACCTTGTGATGATGCGCGGTAACCATGCGCACCCACATCAGCACGAGATACAGCCAGATCGTGCAATCCCAGCCGATCAGCGCACGCACGGTCGGACGCAGCGAAAAAGGCAGCAGCACCGCGCACAGCACGCCGGCGACGAACGCCGCGACCATGCGCGGCCGGTTGCGTAATACCTGCGGATAAATCGTCATCGTGTGATTCCGAAAGCAAATGGAAAGAGTTCGGCCGGCGCGCGGGACGGCCCACCGCGCCGCACCGGCGGGTACTGCCCCGATTATCGTCATTCCATCGTGACGTGGCGATGGGGGCGCGAGCGCCTAAGATAAGGGGATGACTGCCACCGCCCCCCTCTGCCACCATGCGGCGAACACGGCTGGCCGCGACTTCGCCGTCGGCGACCTGCACGGCTGCGTGGATGTGCTGCGCGCGCTGCTGCACGACATCCGCTTCGATCCGGCTCGCGACCGCCTGTTTTCGGTCGGCGACCTCGTCGACCGCGGCCCTGCCTCCGAAACCACGCTCGACCTGCTCGACCGCCCGTGGTGCCACGTCGTGCGCGGCAATCACGAGGAAGTGATGAGCCTCGTGGCACGCGGCAAGCTGTCACCCGACGCGTGGCGCGGGATCGGCGGCGACTGGGGCGCCGACCTGCCGCCGGAACGGCTGCACGCGCATGCGGCGCGCGTCGACGCGTTGCCGCTGGTGCGCGTGATCGGCGACGGCCCCGGGCGCTTCAACGTGCTGCATGCGGAATTCTTCGGCTCGGATGCCGATCTCGACACGGGCAGCTATTCGCACGACGTGCGCGAGCGGCTGATCTGGGGCCGCGATCTCGTTCAGGGGCTCGCCGATCCGGCGCGGCAGGCCGGACTGTCGCTGACCTGCACCGGGCACACGCCGGTGCGCGCGCCGCAGCGGATCGGCTCGCAGTGGTTCATCGACACGGGCGCGTTCGCGCCGGCCGGGCGGCTCACGCTCGCCGAGCCGCGCACCGGGCGCACGTGGTCGATGACGCAGGCCGAAGCGCGCGAACGCCACGCGGGCGACTGGCCGCTGCCCTGAAGCGCTGATGCCCGTGAGCGGGCCCTAGCCGACCTGGTTCAGTTCGAACACCGCATCGACGGCCGAGCCGTTCCAGTTGTATTCGAGGTACGCCGCGTGATGGCAGTCGCGCAGCAGCGCAGTGCGGAACGCCGCCAGGCACTCGCCGCGCGGGTCGCGCACCGACGGATAAACGATGCCCGCGCCGCCGGCATTGCGCACCGCGCGACCGAGCGCCTGCCCGGCGCTGTAATCGAGCGGATGCAGCAGCGCCGGATCGCGTTTCGGCCACACGCGGATGTCGGCCACGTCGCCTTGCGCGATCACCGTATAGAGCCGCATCTGCTGGCGCATCGGCGGCTCCCTCGTCGCGGCCAGGAACAGCGCGCTGTGATAACGCGTTTCGGCGATCGCCGTATCACGCGAACGCGCGCAGTAGAACACGCCGTAGCTGCCATCGGAGAAACGGCTGCCCTGCGGATTCAAGTGCGTGAACGCGGCCATGATCGGCCCCCAACCCAGCCCGTAGCGGCGCTCGGCGGGCGGCACGAGGTCGAGCGTGCCGACTTCGTTGCGGATGCGGTCGTTGGTCAGCGATTCGAGCGCGTAAAGCGCGTCGAAATCGTCCGCCGAGGCCACGCGGTCGAACAGGTTGATCGCCGGAAAGCGAGTGGGGATCACGCGATAGGCGGGTGCCCAGTCGACCGCGGTCGTGGGCCATTGTTGTGCTTGGATCGGCATTGTCACGCCCAGCCACCTCGCATCGCGTCGAGATATTGCCGGACGGCGACCAGATCGCCGACGTTGCCGGCGAGCATCCGGTCGAGTGCGCGCCTGCCGCCGAACGGCGCCGCATCGTTGGGCCGCTTGACCCACGCATCGGCCGCGGCCGGCTGCGGCAGCAGGATCTGCAGCGCCTTGTAGATGCCGAGCAGCAGCGATAGCCGCTCGAGCGTATCGCGCGGCAGCCGCGCCGATTCCGGCGTGGACTTCCACTTGAAGAACGTCGAACGGCCGGGCGACCCGAGCAGCACGATCTGCTCGTCGATCGTCAGCTCCCAGTCGCGCGCGATGTTGAAAAACGCACGCAGGCCGGCCGCCGACATCTGCGCGACCGAGGCCTGCGGCGGGGCGGAATGCGATTCGTAGGCGGGCTGTGACATGATCGTTAGTCTCGAAACGAATTTACTAACAAGATTAGTCCATTTTCGTATTTTTGCAAGGGTCAAGACCCGTCGATTGGCGATTGCTTCCAACGAAACGATATTTTTTGTCCATTCTGGACTCTGATTTTATTTTCTGCGTTAATGACCGTGCGGACACCGCGCGCAGATGCGGCTCGGGCCCGTGAAACCGTGTCGCACAGAAACCGGAAGCACCCCGCCAAGGAACGCACCATGAAGAGACTGATTGCCGCTGTTTCGATCGCCCTGCTCGCGGTATCCGCAGGCCCCGCCGTCGCGAAGGACTGGACCACGATCCGCTTCGGCACCGATGCCAGCTATGCGCCGTTCGAGTCGAAGGCACCCGACGGCAAGCTCGTCGGTTTCGACATCGACCTCGGCAACGAGATCTGCGCGCGCCTGAAGGCGAAGTGCGTGTGGCTCGAGAACGATTTCGACGGGATGATTCCGGCGCTGAAGGCGAAGAAGTTCGACGCGGTGCTGTCGTCAATGTCGATCACGCCGCAACGCGCTCAGCAGATCGGCTTCACGACGAAGATCTACAACCAGCCGACGCGGCTCGTCGTGAAGAAGGGCTCGCCGCTGCTGCCGACGGCCGAATCGCTGAAGGGCAAATCGATCGGCGTCGAGCAGGGCACGACGCAGGAAACGTACGCGAAGGCGTACTGGGGCAAGCAAGGCGCGAACGTCGTGTCGTACCAGAACCAGGACGGCGTGTACGCGGACCTGACCTCGGGCCGCCTCGACGCGGCGCTGCAGGATGAAGTGCAGGCGGCCATCGGGTTCCTGAAATCGTCGCGCGGCGCGAACTACACGTTCGTCGGCCCCGAGCTCATCGACGAGAAGGTGCTCGGCATCGGCGCGGGCATCGGGCTGCGCAAGGAGGACACCGACCTGAAGGCGAAGATCGACAGCGCAATCCTCGACATGGTCAAGGACGGCACCTACAAGCGGCTCGCGTCGAAGTACTTCGACTTCGACATCTACGGCGGCTGAAACGGCGTCGCGCGCGTACGGGCGCCACACCCGTCGCGCGCGTCCGACCGCCCCTCCCCTACAACCAGACGGCGAGCGCATGATGCCGTTTGCCGTCACATCGAATGCATCATCCGTCGTACGTGCGGCACGACGCTGCGCATTTCATTCGGATTGCAGATTGATCGTTCGCGGGGGCGATGCCCGGCGCGAACGGCAATCGTGCTGCTTCAGTCAGTAGGCGAATATCGGGCGTCGAGGTACCGGCGCCCGTGCGCACATGCCCTTGCGAATCGGGTTCGCGTGCAGGAAAGTGCCGACCCGGCGCGGATGACCGGCAATCAGCCGGATCCGCCTCGCACCGGGTGCGGAGAGATGGCCTGTCGATGCATGCCGTCCGGCTGCGAGAACGACGTTGGACCGGCGATGCTTCGAGTCACTGCGATCGCGGCCTGCTTGCCGCAGTGTGTAGCGATCGTTCATTTTTGTTCCCCGTATCAGTCTGATGGTTGTTCCGGCAACCGGACAAAGCCGGTGCTCCGACGATCAGGCGACGACGCTCCGTGCTCGCCGGAACGCGGCTGTCGTGCCGCGCTCCGCCGCCGCATCCCCGCGGACTGTGTCCTGGCCGGTACTGACAGGGTTCGCTGCCGAACCGGACGGACCTTGCATCGTCGACTTTCGCAAGACCACTTTCGCAAGGAGCGGGCCAGCTTCGCGCGAGCCCGTCCGGACAAGGGGTTGACCGGGCTGCGTGGCGGCCGGAACGGGTGCGGAAGGCGGGAAGTTACGAAACTGAAACACGCGGCGCGCGGCACGCAGCGGCCGCGTGGCGGCCCTGCCTTGCCGGATAAGGCTGAACAATGAAGCACGGCATTTTTACCGATGGACGGCCGGCCGGTCACCCCGATTCGCCGCGCGAATTTGCCTGGCTGCCGATGCGAAATGTTTCACGCGCTTTACATGCTGTCGGCCGCACGCGAGCCGCGGGTTGTCCGCGCGTGGCGCAGCGCCGCAGTCGTGCCGTGCGTGCCGCCCGTCACGTTCGTGCGGCACCGGCCCTGGACCGATCGCCGAACCGGTTCACGCGTCGCGCGTGCGCCGCTCAGCCGACCCGCTGATGCCCCGCGTCGCCGGACGGCGTGCCGTCATGCCCGCCGTTGTCGCCGTTCCCGCCGTTGTTGTCGTGATCGTTCAACCCGTGCTCGATCATCATCCGGTAGAGCGTCACGCGCGATATGCCGAGTTCGGCAGCGGCCTTGTTGATGCGGTGGTCGTTGCGCAGCAGCGCATTCTCGATCGCGGTGCGCTCGGCGAGCGCCCGCGCCTGTTCGAGCGTCACGGGCTCGGTTTCACCCGGCGTGTCGAGCCCGAGATCGTGCGGCGTCAGCAGCCGGCTCTCGGCCATCACGATCGCGCGCCGCACGCGGTTGATCAGCTCGCGCACGTTGCCGGGCCACTCGTAGCGCCGCATCGCGTCGAGCGCAGCCGACGTGAAGCCGCTGATCTTGCGGCCGCTGTCGGCCTTGTACTTCTGCAGCACGTAATGCGCGAGGATGTCGATGTCCTTGCCGCGCGCGCGCAGCGGCGGCTCGTGGATGCGCAGCACGCACAGGCGGTGATAAAGGTCCGCGCGGAAGCGTCCGGCCTCGACCGCGCCGTCGAGATCCACGTGGGTGGCCGAGATGATCCGCACATCGACCGGAATCGATTCCTGCCCGCCGAGCCGCTCGATCTTCCCTTCCTGCAGGAAGCGCAGCAGGCTCGCCTGGCTTTCGACCGGCATGTCGCCGATTTCGTCGAGAAACAGCGTGCCGCCGTTCGCCGACTCGATCCGGCCCGCACGCCGCTGGTTCGCGCCGGTGAACGCGCCGCGTTCGTAGCCGAACAGTTCCGACTGCAGCAGGTGATGCGGAATCGCGCCGCAATTGATCGCGACGAACGGCCCCTTGCCGCGGCCGGAGCGCTCGTGAATCGCGAGCGCCGTCAGCTCCTTGCCGGTGCCCGACTCGCCCGAGATGAACACGCTCGCGTCGGTCTTCGCGACCTTGCGGATCGTGCTGAACAGCTGCTGCATCGCCTCGCAGTTGCCGATCATCCCGTGTTCGCCGATCGACGCCGCATAGGCCGCGCCGTCGACGCGATCGAGCGCGGCCATCCCGCGCGCATGGCCGAGCACGTGCGAAATCCATTCGTAGGGCAACGGAAGGGTCACGTAATCGAAGCAGTAGCTGCGGATCAGTTCGCGCACGGCGGGGCCGATCGTGATGCCGGCCTGCGCAATGGAAATCCAGCCGATCGCCGGCTGGCTCAGGCACGCCTTCAGCGCGGGATAGTCACGCGACGTGAACCCGGTGAAATCGACCAGACCGGCGGCAACGGTCACGCCGGACGTCATGTTCTGCGCGGCGCCGGCCGTCTTCGCGACGGAGATTTCCCAGCCGAGCCCGCGCAGTTGCGCAAGCAACGGCTCGTCGGGCGAACGCATGATCACGAACAGCTTGCGTCCGTCTTCGGGCGCGGTGACGGACACATGCGTCGTCTCGGACACCGCTTGCCCGTTTGCGTCAGGTGACCTAGCAACCATCGTTGTTCCCCGCTTGGCGTTGGTATCGCGCCGGCTCGCCGTCGCACGCGACGGACCTCGATAGAACCGACATATTGGCCGCATTTCCGTCCGAATAAAATCCCCCCGCGCACGAATCATGCGAGAGGTGGACATTGTCATGAACGGTATATCGATGCGGCCGACGCAAGGCTAGATGGGTGTTATCCCGGTGGCGTACGCGGCGCGAACCCTGAACGGGCGGCTGCGCGGCGCGCAAAGCCGCGCCGGTGCT
>NZ_JAAGPO010000284.1:0-10043 GCF_017104825.1 Burkholderia sp. Ac-20345
CGGCCGCCCGGCAGGCGCGCGGCGCGGAAGCCGTCGCGACGCTGGGCCTGGAGAACGGTCGCCGGGCGTTCGACGCCGCGTGCGCGGTCTGTCATGCGGAATCGGGCGGCGTCGGGCATTTCGGCGTACGTCCGCTGATGGGGCTCAACACGAGCGTCAGCCAGGCCGCGCCGGACAACCTGCTGCGCGTGCTGCATCACGGGATCGACCAGCCGGCCACCGGCGAGCTCGGCTACATGCCGGGTTTCGGCGACGCGTTCGACGACCGGCAGATGGCCGAGCTTGCCGCCTACATCCGCGCGCGCTATGCGCCGGGGCAGCCGGCGTGGCGGAACCTGGCGGAAGCGTCGGCAAGGATTCGGCGGGAAGCCGCGCACTGATCGGCCTTCGGAAAACGAGCTGCGGCGGGTCGACCGGGCAAAACTACCCGTTGGCGCGATCTGGCCCGGAAATGGGGCGGAAATATTGCCCCATTTTTCTCATCGTTTAACCATTCGAAACAATGTGTTCACTGAAAGGGGCATGATCTCCGGCGATCGAGCAGGCATACTGTCGGCTATGTTGCTCAATGCGCGTCGAACGGCGCGCGCTTGCCCCCCATGTCCACTCCAGTTTCCTTTCGAACCTTGCGATGGTTGACCGTCGCGGCTGCTGCATGCTTGCTCGCCGCGTGTTCGACCGCTTCCGACGTGACCGCGACGTCCAACCCGAACGTTTACACCGTGAAGACCCGCACGGTGGGTGTATCGACGTCGTGGGCCGACGCCCATGAAAAGGCGCTCAGCGAGGCCGCCGATTACTGCACGCAGCGCGGGATGCGCGCGAGCATGAAGCAGGAATCGTTGACCGGCCGCAGCAGTGTCGACGCGCGCTCCGAACTCGCGTTCGAGTGCCATCCGACCTTCGAGACCGCGTCGAACCCGCGCGGTTGAACGACCGGCGGCGTTGACGTGCCGTCGCCGCCCGCGTTTTTCTTTCCCCGCTAGCAAAACGACCCGCGATGCCGTTCACGCGCATCGCGGGTCGGCGCACGTCCGGTGCAGGCTGCGGCGGTTACGCCGGCTGCGCCTCGTACAGCTTCACGCACGCGGAGAAGTCGAGCGTGCCGAGCCCCTGCTGGCTCATCGACTGATAGAGCTGCTGCGCGAGCGCGCCCAACCACACCGGCTGGTGCGCGCTGCGCGCCGCTTCGGTCGCGAGCCCGAGATCCTTCAGCATCAGGTTCGCCGCGAACCCGCCCGCGTAGCCGCGCGCGGCCGGCGCGGTGTCGCTCACGCCCGGATACGGGTTGTACGTGTCCGAGCTCCAGCAGCGGCCGGTCGACGTATTGATGATGCCGGCCAGCACGGCCGGATCGATCCCGAGCGCGGCGCCGAGCGCCATCGCTTCCGAGACGCCCATCATCGAGATCCCGAGCAGCAGGTTGTTGCAGATCTTCGCGATCTGCCCGGTGCCCGTGCCGCCGCAGTGCACGACGTTCTTCCCCATGTCGAGCAGCACGGGGCGGATGCGCTCGAACAGTGAGGTATCCGCGCCGACCATGAAGGTCAGCGTGCCGGCCTGCGCGCCGCCGGTGCCGCCCGACACGGGCGCGTCGGCGAGCGGGAAGTCGCGCTGCGCGGCGGCGTCGGCCACCGCGCGCACGGTGCCGGGATCGATCGTGCTGCAGTCGATCAGCATTGCGCCGGCGCGTGCGCCGGCGAGTACGCCGTCGTCGCCGAGGTAGACCGCGCGCACGTGCTGCGCGGCCGGCAGCATCGTGATCACGATGGCCCCGCGCGCGGCCGCTTCGCGCGGCGAGCCGGCGGCCGTCGCGCCGGCGCGCACCGCGACGTCGACCGCGTGCGCGTCGAGGTCGAACACCGTCAGCGCGTGGCCGGCCTTGAGCAGGTTGGCGGCCATGGGGCCGCCCATGTTGCCGAGCCCGATGAATGCGATTTCCATGTGTGTGGTTCCTTTGTCGACCGGACTTGGCGCTTTAGCGCTTAGTCCGGTCCCATGCATATCGATCAGCGCAGCGCGATCGTCGTGTTCACACCGCCGGCCGTCGCGTCGTCGTCGAACCAGCGCGCGGTGACCGTCTTGGTCTGCGTGTAGAACTGCACGACCTGCTTGCCGTACGGGCCGAGATCGCCGAGCTTCGAGCCGCGCGAGCCCGTGAAGCTGAAGTAGGGCACCGGCACCGGGATCGGGATGTTGATGCCGACCTGGCCGATGTCGATCTCGCTCTGGAACTTGCGCGCGGCCGCGCCGCTCTGCGTGAACAGGCCCACGCCATTGCCCATCGGGTTGCGGTTGACGAGCGCGATCGCTTCGTCGAGCGTGTCGGCCTCGAGCACGACCACCACCGGCCCGAAGATTTCTTCCTTGTAGATCGACATGTCGGTCGTCACGCCCGAGAAGATCGTCGGGCCGACGAAATTGCCCTGCTCGTAGCCGGGCACCTTCACGTCGCGGCCGTCGAGCAACAGCGTCGCGCCTTCCTTCACACCCGAGTCGATCAGCGACAGGATGCGTTCCTTCGCCGCCTTCGACACGACTGGCCCGACGTCCGTGCCGGCTTCGGCGCCAGCATTGACCTTCAGCGCCTTCGCCTTCTCGACGAGTTCGGGCAGCCAGTCGCGCGCCTTGCCCACGAGCACGACGACCGACGTCGCCATGCAGCGCTGGCCGGCCGCGCCGAAGCCTGCGCCGACGAGTGCGTTGATCGACTGCTCGCGGTGCGCATCGGGCAGCACGACCGCGTGGTTCTTCGCGCCCATCATCGACTGCACGCGCTTGCCGTGCTGGCTGCCGAGGTTGTACACGTGCGTGCCGACCCGCGTCGAGCCGACGAACGAGATCGCCTTGATGTCCGGATGCGTGCAGAGACGGTCGACCACCGTCTTGCCGCCGTGCACGACGTTCAGCACGCCTTGCGGCACGCCGGCCTCGATCGCGAGTTCGACGAGCTGCATCGTCGACAGCGGATCCTGCTCGGACGGCTTCAGCACGAACGTGTTGCCGCAGACGATCGCCATCGGGAACATCCACAGCGGAATCATGCCGGGGAAGTTGAACGGCGTGATGCCCGCGCACACGCCGATCGGCTGGCGCAGCGTGTAGGTATCGACGCCGCCCGCGACGTTTTCCGCGAATTCGCCTTGCTGCAGCGTGCCGATCGAGCACGCGTGCTCGACCACTTCGAGGCCGCGGAAGATGTCGCCTTGCGCGTCGGGCAGTGTCTTGCCTTGCTCGGCCGTCAGCGTGTGCGCGATCCGTTCGAGATTGCGGCGCACGAGATCCTGGAACTTCAGCATGATGCGCAGCCGCGCGCCGATCGGCGTCGTCTTCCACGTCTGGAATGCACGCTGCGCGGATGCGATCGCGGCGTCGACCTCGTCGAGCGTCGCAAACGGTACGCGGCCGATCACTTCCTGCGTCGCGGGGTTGACGATGTCGCCCCATTCGGTGCTTTGCGATTCGACGAACGCGCCGTCGATCAGCAGCTTGGCGGTGGGCAGGGCGAGGGTGGTCTGGGGAACTGCGGCGTTCATGGAACTCTCCGGAAAGCGGTGTGACGATGAAAAAAGGTGTCTGCTTCCGCCGTGCGTGCATGCGCGGCGGGCAGCAGGCTGAACTGAAATCGAACGGATGCGGCCGGCGTGCTCAGGCGCGTGCCGGGCGCATCAGTGCGGTACATATGAGCGCGAACACGCCGAAGCCGACGAGGTACGCGATCACGTAGTGCGGCTGGCCGCCGCCGGCCTTGAGCAGCGACGTCGCGATCATCGGCGCGAAGCCGCCGCCGATCACGCCGGCGAGCTGCACCGACAGCGAGATGCCGCTGTAGCGGATTTCCGCGGGGAACTGCTGCGCGAACAGCAGCGATTCCGGCGCATAGAGGATCGGGAACACGACGCCGAGGCCGAGCACGATCGCCCACCATGCGTATGACACCTGCTGCGTGCCGAGCATCATGAAGAACGGCGCGGCGAACGCGCACATCAGCACGAGGCCGATCGCGAACATCCGGCGCTGGCCGATCTTGTCGCTCAGGTGGCCGCACAGCGGCATCGTGACGAGCGACAGCGCCGCGCCGGCCGTGATCGCGTGCAGCATCTCGGCCTTCGGCAGGTGCAGCTGCTGCGTCGCGTACGCGAGCGCGAACGTGACGACCATGTAGAACCACGTGTTCTCCGCGGCGCGCGCGCCGACGATCGTCAGCACCTCGCGCGGATGGCGGCGCAGCGCGGCCGTCACCGGCGACTTCTCGGCCTTGCCCTGGCGCTGCATCTTCTCGAAGTCGGGCGATTCGGGCACTTTCGCGCGGATGAACCAGCCGAGGCCGACGAGCGCGATGCTCGCGAGGAACGGCACGCGCCAGCCCCACGACAGCATGTCGGCTTCCGGCAGCGCGGCCACCGCGGCCATCGCGACCGACGACAGGATCAGGCCGAGCCCGACGCCCGTCTGCGGCAGGCTGCCGAACAGCCCCTTGCGGCCCTTCGGCGCGTGTTCGACGGCCATCAGCACCGCGCCGCCCCATTCGCCGCCGACGGCCATCCCCTGCAGGAAGCGCATCGCGATCAGCAGCGCGGCGGCCCAGTAGCCGATGCTGTCGTACGACGGGATCAGCCCGATGATCATGCTCGGCACGCCCATCAGCAGCAGCGTGATCATCAGCATCGACTTGCGGCCGATGCGGTCGCCGAAGTGGCCGAACACGATGCCGCCCATCGGCCGGCCGATGAAGCCGACCGCGAACGTGCCGAACGCGGCGAGCGTGCCGACGACGGGGTCCAGCGACGGGAAGAAGATGCGGTTGAACACGAGGGCAGCGGCCGTGCCGTAGAGGAAGAAGTCGTACCACTCGATCGTGGTGCCGGCCATGCTGGCCCAGCCGGCCAACAGGTAGTGCTTCGCGGTGCGGGCGGGTGCCGGCGCCGCGACTGTCGCATGCTCATCGAGGGTGGATCGGGTCTGCATGGTGTCTCCGTGGTGGTGCCGCGGCTCGTAGTCCGCAGGTCACGGTCGAGTATAGTTATGCGCGGATTCATCATGTACCGATAAAGAAACCGGTTGGATGTGCATTTATGCATATCGACGGCCGGCCCGGAGACTCCAGCCCCTTTTTCCCTCGCCGATGCGACATGCCACCGAGCCGGTTTCCGGCAACCTGAACTGGGACGACCTGCGCTTTTTCCTCGAAGTCGCGCGCACGCAGCGCGCGAGCGGCGCCGCGAAGCGGCTCGGCGTCGACTACACGACCGTCGCGCGGCGCATCCGCGCGCTCGAGGCCGCGATGGGCACGCTGCTGTTCGACAAGTCGCGATCCGGCGGCTTCACGCTGACGGCCGAAGGGCAGCGGCTCGTCGCGTATGCGGACGCGATGGAGACGACCGTGCAGTCCGCGTGCGACCAGGTCGCGAACACGGGCGAGGCGCTGTCGGGCCACGTGCGGATCGGGTCGACGGAAGGGTTCGGCTGCTTTTTCCTCGCGCCGCAGCTCGCGCAGTTTCGTGCCGAGCACCCGCACGTGACGGTCGACCTGCTGCCGGTGCCGCATTTCGTCAACCTGCCGAAGCGCGAGGCGGACCTGGCGATCACGCTGGAGCGGCCCGAGCGCGGGCCTTACGTGGTCACCAAGCTGTGCGACTACCAGCTGCGGCTCTATGCGACGCGCGACTATCTCGCGAACCACGCGCCGATCACCTGCACGGCCGATCTCGCGCAGCACGCGTTCATCAGCTACGTCGACGATCTCGCGTTCAGCAACGAATTGTTGTACCTGGACCGCGCGGTGCCGGGCGCGACGGCCGGGCTGCGCACGACGAGCGTGATCGCGCAGTATTTCGCGGCGCTGCAGGGCGGCGGGCTCGCGATCCTGCCGTGCTTCATGGCGGCTACGCAGCCAGCGCTCGTGCCCGTGCTGCCGGACGACGTGGTCGTCACGCGGTGCTTCTGGCTCACGTGCCGCGAGGATCTGCGCAAGCTGCGGCGCGTGACCGCGCTGTGGGATTACCTGCGCGCGGCGGCGGACGCGAATCGCGCGCTGCTGTCGGGCGAATCGGGGAGGCTGAGATTCGTCGGCGAGCCGGAATAGCGGAGCGGGCGAGTGTGGCGGTTGCGGTGGCGGTGACGACGATTTGATCGATCTGGTTGAAAAAAAGCGGCTGGCGAAGATCCGGCCGGTTATCGGGGGAAACGCAGATGGCGTTGACGCATGCGGGCAAGGTTTTCGTGGTCTGTGTGGCCGTATTCGGCGTTGCCGCGTACTGGCTCGCGTCGCGCATGGTGCGCCGCCAGACCGGCAGCAAGCGCGGATCGGGCGGCGCGGTCACGTTTTGGTGGCTCGTGTGCTTTTGCCTGGTGTCGCTGTTCTTCCCGTTCGCGTACTGGATCGGTGACGAACTCTACGAACTGGCGGTGTCGCCGAAATACGAGGCGACCGTCGTGTCCTACCAGTCCGAGTGGGACACCTGCGAGCGCCGCGACAGCAGCGGGCGCACCGCAAAGTATCGGTGCATCAAGTACACGTCGATCCTGGAAGCCGTGATGCCGGATGGCGAGCGGGTCGTGCTGCCTGGCAACATCCGCTCGGGCAGCGTGCCGGAGATCGGCGAGCGCGTCGATGTCGTGCTGCCGCAGGGCGCGAATCAACTGCACGAGCGCAGCGTGCGCAGTGTCGGCCTGCTGGCCGGCGGCGGGCTGATGGTCGCGATGACCGGGTACTTCCTTTACCTGATCGCGGCGTACGGCGCCGGCCGGAACCTCGACCGCGCGGCCCGCTTCGGCGTGGCGGTGGTGATGAACGGGCTCGTGCCGCTCGGCGCGTTGCTGATGGAAATCGGGTTCCTGAGCGTGCCTTACCGCTACTGGGCGCGGGGGAATCCGGAACAGTGGCCGGTGTGGGTGCTGGCGCTCTGCCTGCTGTTTGCGCTTTCGCTGCTGCCGTTGCTGCTCATCTATGCGCGAACCGCCTGGCGTGTGGTCGTGAAGTAACGGAGGCGGCGGTGCGGTTGTGCCATCATGGTCGCACCGACAGCCGCCAGGAGACGGTCGTGGAAATTCATTCGCAGTGGACGTTCGATTGCCGGCCCGAGCATGTATGGCCGCATTTCCTCCATGCCCGGATGGACGACACGCGGCCGTTGTTGTTCCGCCTCGGTGTGCCGAAGCCGGTCAGTTGCCGCGTGCTTGAAGGCGTGCCGGCCGTCGGCAACACGCGGCAGTGCACGACCGATCGCGGCACCATCGACCAGCGGATCCTCGTGCTCGACGAGCATCGCCGGCTGCGTTACCGGATGGTGGCGTCGACGGTGTGGTGCCGCGACTGGGTCGGGCTGCTGGAGGACGAATTCACGCTGACGCCAATCGAAGACGGCAGGACACGCGTCGAACGGCGCACCGTGTTCAGTGCGCGTGGCCTCTTCAAGCCGGTCCGGCAGATCGGGTTGTGGCTCGCGTTGCAGCAGGCGCACCGGTATGCGGCGCGCAACTGGCGGCGCCTCGCGATGGCGGCGCGGGGGCAGGCCGTGCCACCGCCGCTTAACCCGGGCAGCCCAGCCGATCCGCGAGTTCGTTCAGGTTCCTGACGTCGAAGTCCCACGCATCGTCGGCTTTCAGGTCGGTCGTCTGGCCGGGCCCGTGTTCGGTCGGTCGCAGCACGAACGCGGTAGACAGCCCCTGCCGGCGCGCGGCCGCGAGATCGCCGTTGTGCGCGGCAATCAGGCACAGCTCGGCCGGCTCGACGCCGAGAATCTCGACGGTGTCGCTGTACACCTGCGGCGACGGCTTGTACGCGCGGACGACTTCCGCACCGAGAATCGCATCCCACGGCAGCCCCGCGCGTTTCGCGACGTCGACCATCAGCCGGATGTTGCCGTTCGACAGCGGCGCGATGATGAAGCGCCGCTTCAGCCGTTGCAGCGCCGCGACGGCGTCGGGCCACGGGTCGAGGCTGTGCCACGCAAGGTTGAGCGCGTCGATGTCGGCGTCAGGCACGTCGACGATCCCGTAGCGGTCGAGCGTGCGGACGAGGTTCTCGCGGTGCAGGACGTCGAGCCGCACGTAGCGGCGGCGCCCGCTGCGGATTTCTTCCATTGACGGCGAATATTCGGCTCGCCACGCATCGGCGAATTCGAGCGGATCGAGCGCGGGTGCGTAGCGGTCGAGGAACGCGGCGGCGCCGCGGGCGACGCCGCTTCTCCAGTCGACGATCGTTCCGAAGACATCGAAAACGAGCGCCTTGATTTCGGCAGGGTTCGTCATGGTGATCCAGTGAGGGTCGATCGATGAGGTGTCGAATCGCCGTGCCGCCCGACTGCGCGACGCCGGTTCGATCGTCATTGAATCACGGATACGAAAAGGCGGTTTGACCGGTCGCGAAGGCGCCCGGTTTGCACCGCGTCCGGAGGCGCTTGGGTCCTCAATGCCACTTGCGGATCTGCACCTGCACCTTGCCGTCGCGGATCGGCATCACGTCGGGGCTGTCGTCGCCGACTTCGCTCGCGATCAGGTCGTTCAGGCGGCCGTTCATCGCGAGCAGCAGCTCGCCGTGCTGCTTCCTGTCCATCGCGAGATTGCGCATCTCGCCCGGATCGCTCGCGATGTCGAACAGCTCGACGTCGTTGCGCGCGAACAGGTCCTCCATCGTCGTCGGCCGGTTGAATTCGAGCGGCGAGAAATAGCGCGTGAACCGGTAGCGGCCGTCGAACACGCTGCGGATCGTGCCGCGCAACCGGAAATCCGGCTGCTGCGCGAGCGCGCGGCGCAGCAGCTCGTCCTCCGGCACGCCTTTCTGGCGCATCGTGCCCAGCTCCTTCAGCATCCATTCGCTGTCGTAGTAGAGCAGCATCGCGTAGTTGAACAGCGTGGCATCGCGCGCCGCGTGCAGCTTCGCATCGGCCGGCTTCGCGAGCCAGCGCGTGAGGTCGTGCCCCTTCAGCGCGCTGCCGCGGATCGACGCGAGGCGCGCATCGTCGAGGCCGGTGAGCCCGAGCAGCGTCGGCGCGATGTCGATGTGCGACGTCAGCGCATCGCACTGCATGCCGCCCGGATACGCGGGATGGCGGATCACGAGCGGCACGTGGTTCTGCGGCTGGTACGCGGTTGCGCCCTTGCCGACGAGCTGGTGCGCGCCGATGTGATCGCCGTGGTCGGCCGTCATCACGACGATCGTGCGTTCGTCGAGGCCGAGCGACTGCAGCGATTGCAGCAGGCGCACGACGTGCGTATCGCAATCGCGCACGCAGTTGAAGTAGTTATCCTGATAGATGCGCAGGCGTTCGTCGGTGAACGGATAGCGGCCGACGAGGTTCGCATGCGCGGCGTTGAACATCCCGTGCGCGGGCGGCCGCCCCGGCTCGTCGTACGGCTGCCGCCGCGACGCCGCAAGCGGCACGTCGTGCCACGACGTGCGATACAGCGCGTCGTTCGGCGGCGGCGCGTTGCCGAGCATCGGGTGGTTCGCGTCCTGCACCGTCGAGCCGTTCGTATCGGTGTTCACGAACATCGCGTCGTGCGGGTTCACCAGATTCACCGCGAGGAACCACGGCTTGCCTTCCTTCGCGAGACGCGGCGCGTGGTTGCGCATCCAGCTCACCGCGGCCTCGGCCGTGATCCCGTCGTACTGGTAGCCGCCGCGCACCATCCCGATCAGGTCGCCCACGCCGAAATAGTCGTCGAAGCCGTACGACCGGATCGTGCGGTTGTAGTCGGCCACGGGCGCCGTGTACGGGCTCGCGGTTTCGTGCATCGACGCGCTCAGGTGCCACTTGCCGAGATACGCGGCGTAGTAGCCGGCGTCGCGCAGCATGTGGCCGACGGTGCGCACGTCCGGCGACATGTCCTTCTGCCAGGGCACGCCCGCGTTGTCGAGCACGCCGGTGTGCTGGATGTGCTGCCCCGTGTAGACCGTCGAGCGCGACGGCGAGCACACGCACGCGGCGATCTGGTGGTGCATGAACGTGATGCCGTCGCGGCGCAGCGCTTCGCGGCCCGGCACCGGAAACGGCCAGCGGTCGAAGTGGCGCTCCTGGTCGGTCAGGATGAACAGGATG
>NZ_JAAGPO010000285.1:0-9917 GCF_017104825.1 Burkholderia sp. Ac-20345
CGGACGCCGACGCGTTCGTCGACCGGCTCGCGGGCCCCGCGCAGGCGGCCAGCGCGTCGACCGGCATCCCGGCGCGCTTCATCGTCGGCCAGGCCGCGCTCGAATCGGGCTGGGGCAAGCGCGAGATCCGCGCGACCGACGGCTCGACGAGCTACAACGTGTTCGGCATCAAGGCGACCAAGGGCTGGACCGGCCGCACGGTGTCGGCGCTGACGACGGAATACGTGAACGGCACGCCGCGCCGCGTGGTCGCGAAATTCCGCGCGTACGATTCGTACGAACACGCGATGACCGATTACGCGAACCTGCTGAAGAACAATCCGCGCTACTCGGGCGTGCTGAGCGCGAGCCGCAGCGTCGAAGGCTTCGCGCACGGGATGCAGAAGGCCGGCTACGCGACCGACCCGAATTACGCGAAAAAGCTGATCTCGATCATGCAGCAGATCGGCTGACGGCCCCGTCGGCTACCGCTGTCGATTCCCCTCTGGACCGCGCCCGGCAGCCCGCCGCGCGCGGTTTCAACGTTTGCGCGAAAAAAATCCCCAATTCGATCTAAACTTTCGGTCAGCACTGCCGCTAAGTGTGAGAGACCTGCGACCGGGCCCCCGTTCTGGCCCGGTTTTATTGCGCACCGGTTGCACGGGCGCCCATGAGAAGAAAGACCGGCTAGCCATGAATATCGAAACGTCGACGGACCCCAGCCTGGATGCAGGCCACTCCGGGCCCGACTATGCCCGCCGCAATCCGCTGGAAATCGGCGTGCAGCTGCGCAACCTCGTCAATCGCGGCGATTTCCTGACCGTCCAGTACCCGGGCGGCCAGCTCGTCACGCGCCTGCTCGAGGTGGATGTCGGCGCGCGGACGTTTACGTTCGACTGGGGTGCGCTGTCGGAGCAGAACGCCGCCATCCTCGGCGCGTCGCACTGCACGTTCGCGGCCGCGCCGGAGGGCGTGCGCGTCGAATTCTCCACGGGCACGCCGCGCGAGTCGCGCTTCGAGGGGCTGCCCGCGTTCGTCGCCGATTTCCCCGACGTGCTGATGTGCATCCAGCGCCGCGAATATTTCCGCGTCGATGCGCCGATCGTCGATCCGTTCCTGTGCCGCGGCAAGCTGCCGGACGGCGAGAGCTTCCTGTTCGAGGTGCACAACCTGTCGCTCGGCGGCGTGGGGCTGCGCACGGCCGACGAACGCGTCGAGGCGCTCGAGGTCGGCACGCTGCTGCCCGACGTCGAACTCGAGCTGACCGGCCACGGCAAGCTGTCGCTCGACCTGCAGCTCGTGTCGCAGCGTTCGACGCAGATGCCGAACGGGTCGCGGCGCTACCAGCTCGGCTTCCGCTACATGTCGCTGCCGGGCAGCGCGGAGAACACGCTGCAGCGGCTGATCACGCAGCTCGAAATGAAGCGCCGCTCGCTCGCGCGAGCCTGACGCGCAAGCGGCGGCCGGCCCCGCCCGGGGCGGCCCGCGCGGCGTTTGCGGCACCATCGGCCGCACGCCTGAACCGGCGACGCGCGAGTGCGCGTCGCGCGTGCATTTTTTCCTCAATTTTCTGAATTCGCGGCCGTTATACCGGGAGTCACGCAACCCGGCGGCCGCAGCGCGGCCGGCTCATCAGGATCGCGCATGTCCAACACACTCATGAACCTCGGCGTCAGCGGCCTGAATGCCGCGCTCTGGGGCCTCACGACGACCGGCCAGAACATCAGCAACGCGGCAACGCCCGGCTATTCGGTCGAACGCCCCGTCTATGCCGAGGCGAGCGGCCAGTACACGAGCAGCGGCTACATGCCGCAGGGCGTGAACACCGTCACCGTGCAGCGGCAGTACAGCCAGTACCTGAGCGACCAGCTGAACGGCGCGCAGACGCAGAGCGGCGCGTTGTCGACGTGGTATTCGCTCGTCACGCAGCTGAACAACTACGTCGGCAACCCGACGTCCGGCATCTCGACCGCGATCACGAACTACTTCACCGGGATGCAGAGCGTCGCGAACAGCGCGTCCGACTCGTCGGTGCGGCAGACCGCGATGAGCAACGCGCAGACGCTCGCGAACCAGATCACGGCGGCCGGCCAGCAGTACGACGCGCTGCGCCAGAGCGTGAACACGCAACTGACGAACACCGTCACGCAGATCAACTCGTACACCGCGCAGATCGCGCAGCTGAACCAGCAGATCGCGTCCGCGAGCAGCCAGGGGCAGCCGCCGAACCAGCTGATGGACCAGCGCGACCTCGCGGTGTCGAACCTGTCGAACCTCGCCGGCGTGCAGGTCGTGCGCAACAGCGACGGCTACAGCGTGTTTCTCGCGGGCGGCACGCCGCTCGTCGTCGCGAACAAGAGCTACCAGCTCGCGACCGTCGCGTCGCCGTCCGATCCGAGCGAGCTGACCGTCGTGTCGCAGGGCATCGCCGGTGCGAACCCGCAAGGGCCGAACCAGGCGCTGTCCGACGCGTCGCTGTCGGGCGGCACGCTCGGCGGCCTGCTCGCGTTCCGCAGCCAGACGCTCGACCCGGCCCAGGCCCAGCTCGGCGCGATCGCGACCAGCTTCGCCGCGCAGGTCAACGCGCAGAACGCGCTCGGCATCGACCTGTCGGGCAACGTCGGCGGCAACCTGTTCACGACCGGCGCGCCGATCACGTACGCGAACCAGGGCAATACCGGCAACGCGGCGCTGTCCGTGTCGTTCGCGAACCCGTCGCAGCCGACCACGGGCGACTACACGCTGTCGTACGACGGCGCCAAGTACTCGCTGACCGACCGCGCGAGCGGCGCGGTGGTCGGCACGTCGACCTCGATGCCGGGGTCGATCGGCGGGCTGAATTTCTCGTTCTCGTCCGGCTCGATGCAGCCCGGCGACAAGTTCACCGTGCAGCCGACGCGCGGCGCGCTGAACGGCTTCGGCCTCGCGACGTCGAACGGCTCGGCGATCGCGGCAGCGGCGCCGTACGTGCCGTCGGCCACCAAGACGAACACGGGCACCGGCACGATCGGCGGGCTGACGGTCACCAGCGCGACGGCCGCGGCCAACCCGCATAACTACACGATCACGATGGGCGGCACGACCGCCAGCCCGACGTACACGGTCACCGACAACACGGCCGTGCCGCCGACGACCACCGCCGCGCAGGCGTACCAGGCCGGCACGCCGATCACGCTGACGGCCGGCGTCACGGTCACGGTGTCGGGCACGCCGACGGCCGGCGACACGTTCACGGTCGCGCCGAACACGGGCGGCACGAACGACGGCAGCAACGCGCTCGCGCTGTCGAAGCTCGTCAGCGCGAAATCGTTCGGCAACGGCACGACCACGCTGACGGGTGCATATGCGAACTACGTGAACAACATCGGCAACACGACGAGCCAGCTGAAATCGTCGAGCGCCGCGCAGACCTCGCTGATCGGTCAGATCACCGAAGCGCAGCAGTCGGTGTCGGGCGTGAACCAGAACGAGGAAGCGGCCAACCTGATGCAGTACCAGCAGCTCTACCAGGCGAACGCGAAGGTCATCCAGACCGCTTCGACGCTGTTCCAGACCGTGCTCGGCCTGTTCAACTGATTTCGGGGATCAAAGCGATGCGGATTTCCACCACGCAGTTCTACCAGATGAACGTCGCTCAGATGAACGATCAGCAGGCGCAGCTCTCGCAGCTGTACCAGCAGATCTCGAGCGGCGTGAGCCTGTCGACGCCGGCCGACAACCCGCTCGGCGCGGCGCAGGCCGTGCAGCTGTCGATGACGTCGGCGACGCTGTCGCAGTATTCGGCGAACCAGAACACCGCGCTGTCGTCGCTGCAGGCGGAAGACCAGTCGCTCATCAGCGTCAACAACCTGCTGAACAGCATTCATACGGTCGTGATCAGCGCCGGCGACGGCTCGCTGTCCGACAGCGATCGCTCGGCACGGGCGACGCAGCTGCAGGGCTATCGCGACCAGCTGCTGACGCTCGCGAACTCGACGGACGGCGCGGGCAACTACCTGTTCGCGGGCTTCAAGACGGCCACGGCACCGTTCTCGAACGCACCGGGCGGCGGTGTGACCTACAGCGGCGACGCGGGCTCGCGGCAAGTGCAGATCGCCGACACACGCTCGATCGCGCAGGGCGACAACGGCGCGAGCGTGTTCCTGTCGGTGCCGATGCTCGGCAGCCAGCCGGTGCCGCTTGCCGGCGCGAGCAACACGGGCACGGGCACGATCGGCTCGGTGTCGATCACGAGCCCGTCGGCCGCGACCAACACGCACCAGTTCACGATCAACTTCGGCGGCACCGCGGCCGCGCCGACCTATACGGTGACCGACAATTCCCTTCCGCCGCCGGGCAACGTGACCGCCGCGCAGCCGTATTCGGCCGGCGCCGGGATCACGCTCGGCAACGGCCTGTCGGTGCCCGTGTCGGGCAGCCCGGCACCCGGCGATTCGTTCACGGTCACGCCGGCGCCTCAGGCCGGCACCGACGTGTTCGCGGCGCTCGACTCGATGATCGCCGCGCTGAAGGTGCCGGTCAGCAGCAACACGACCGCCGCCGCCGCGCTCCAGAACGCGATGACCACCGGCACGACGAAGCTGAACAACATGATGACGAACGTCCTCACCGTTCAGGCGTCGGTCGGCGGCCGCGAGCAGGAAATCAAGGCGATGCAGACGGTGAACCAGACCAATACGCTGCAGGTCACCAGCAACCTGTCCGACCTGACGAGCACCAACATGGTGTCGACGATCAGCCAGTTCCTGCAGATGCAGAACGCGCTGACGGGCTCGCAGAAGGCTTATGCGCAGCTGCAGAACCTGTCGCTGTTCCAGTACATCAATCCCTGATGCATGACGCGCCGGCCGCGATGTGAGCGCACGCTTACGTCGCGGCCGGCATCAACCGCCGCCCGTGCATTTCCATGCGCGGACGGTCACCTCACCGGGCAGCGCGATCGTGCCCCGGTTCACGCCACGGCAAGCCGCTCGCCGGCCCGCGCATCAGTCCGCTTGCCAGCCCCATTTCCGCTCCGTAAACTCGCGCCAGATTCCAGACCGGCGCATCTTCCGCAGCCGGCGACCGACAGGAGCCCCTTTTCCCCATGTCCGATTCCTACTTCCCGCGCTGGCGGGTGCAATCGACCGGCGCGGCATCGCGCGTGGTCGGCCCCGACGAGCGCCTGGCGTGGCCGCAGATGGTCGCGATGGGCGTGCAGCACGTCGTCGCGATGTTCGGCTCGACCGTGCTCGCGCCGCTGCTGATGGGCTTCGACCCGAACCTGTGCATCTTCATGTCGGGTATCGGCACGCTGCTGTTCTTCGTGCTGGTCGGCGGCCGCGTGCCGAGCTACCTCGGTTCGAGCTTCGCGTTCATCGGCCTCGTGATCGCGGTGACCGGCTACGGCGGCAGCGGCCCGAACCCGAACATCCCGGTCGCGCTCGGCGGGATCGTCGCGTGTGGCGTCGTGTACGTCGCGCTCGGCGCGCTGGTGCAGGCGATCGGCACGCGCTGGATCGAGACGCTGATGCCGCCCGTCGTGACCGGCGCGGTGGTCGCGGTGATCGGGCTGAACCTGGCGCCGATCGCGGTCAAGGGCGTGTCCGGCTCGACCTTCGAATCGGTGATGGCGCTCGTCACGGTGCTGTGCGTCGGCGGTGTCGCGGTGTTCTCGCGCGGCATGGTGCAGCGCCTGCTGATCCTCGTCGGGCTGGTGATCGCCTATGCGATCTACGCGGTCGCGACCAACGGGATGGGGCTCGGCAAGCCGGTCGATTTCTCGATCGTCGGGCATGCGGCCTGGTTCGGGGTGCCGAGCTTCCGCGCGCCGGTGTTCGATCCGCATGCGATGCTGATGCTGGCGCCGATCGCGGTGATCCTGGTCGCCGAGAACCTCGGCCACATCAAGGCCGTCAGCGCGATGACGGGCACCAGCCTCGATCGCTACGTGGGCCGCGCGTTCATCGGCGACGGGCTCGCGACGATCGTGTCGGGCAGCGTCGGCGGCACGGGCGTGACGACCTACGCGGAGAACATCGGCGTGATGGCCGTTACGCGGATCTACTCGACGCTGGTGTTCGCGGTCGCCGCGCTGATCGCGATCGTGCTCGGCTTCTCGCCGAAGTTCGGCGCGGTGATCCAGACGATTCCGGGCCCGGTGCTCGGTGGCGTGTCGATCGTCGTGTTCGGGCTGATCGCGGTGACGGGCGCACGGATCTGGGTCGTCAACAAGGTCGACTTCTCCGACAACCGCAACCTGATCGTCGCGGCCGTCACGCTGGTGCTCGGCGCTGGCGACTTCTCGCTGAAGATCGGCGGCTTCGGGCTCGGCGGGATCGGCACCGCGACGTTCGGCGCGATCATCCTGTACGCGATCCTGCGCAAGGAAAAGGAACCGGGCCCGGTGGTCTGAACCTCCGGCGGGCGGTGTCTTGCCGCCCGCGTCATCTTCTGCGCCGAACGTCGATGCGCTAAGCACCGACGTTCGACTGCGTTTGCAGCCACGCGCAGAACTGCGCGACGAGCGGATCGTCCGCCGGCGCGCGCGGCGCGATCCACCAGTAGCTGCGCGTCGCGATGCGCGGCCCCTCCAGCGGCATCACCAGCCGGCCACTCGCGAGCTCGTCGTCGATCAGCGGCAACGGGCCGAGCGCGACGCCAAGGCCGTCGACGGCCGCTTGCAGCGCCAGGTAGAAGTGGTCGAACGACTGCCGCTTGCGCCCCTTCATCGTCACGCCGGCCGCCGCGAACCAGTCGCGCCAGCCTTCCGGCCGCGTATCCGAATGCAGCAGCACGTGGCGCGCGAGATCGTCCGCGCGGGCGATCGGCGCGCGCTTGAGCAGCGCGGGGCTGCAGACCGGAATCACGCTTTCGTCGAGGAAGTGGCCGCTCGTGCAGTTCGGCCAGTGGCCGGGGCCGCGGCGGATCGCGACATCGAAGCCGTCGAGCGCGTCGAGCGGCGCGTTCGACGTCGACAGCTTCAGCTCGACGTTCGGCACGTCGCGCTGGAACCGCGACAGGCGCGGCAGCAGCCATTTCATCGCGAAGGTCGGCAGCGCATTGATGCGCAGCACGCGTGCCGCGCCCGTGTTGCGCAGCTGCTCGGTCGCGAGCGCGATGCTGTCGAACGCCGCGCGCACGGTGTCCAGGTAGCGGCGGCCTTCGTCGGTGAGCTTCACGCGCTTGCCGTAGCGGTGGAACACCGGCTTGCCGAGCCAGGCCTCGAACCCGGCAATCTGCCGGCTGATGGCACCGTGAGTCACATGCAGCTCGTCGCCTGCGGCGCTGAAGCTTTCATGTCGTGCCGCGGCTTCAAAGGCCCGAAGCGCGGAAAAGGGCGGGAGATCGCGTGCCATGCTTGTGATTCTAGATCACAAGGGCGCGCCGATAAAATCGTTTTGCGGGCATTCCGAACGGCGGTAACCTCGGGTCACCGTTTGATAAGGAACCCCATGCAATCCGCTTCTCCGCCTGCCGCCACGCCGCCGGCCGCATCACCCCGCAGCGTCGGCCTTGCCGAGCTGTTCACCGGTTTCCTGTCGCTTGGCCTCATGTCGTTCGGCGGCGCGCTGCCGTTCGCGCGGCGCACCATCGTCGAAGAGCGCAAGTGGCTCTCCGCCGACGAATTCACCGATCTGCTCGGGCTGTGCCAGTTCCTGCCGGGCGGCAACGTGATCAACCTGTCGGTGGCCGTCGGCATGCGCTTTCGCGGCGTCGCCGGCGCGTTCGCCGGCATTCTCGGGCTGATTGCCGGCCCGACGCTCGTCGTCGTCGCGCTCGGCGTGCTGTACGCGAAGACGCAGAACGATCCGCACGTGCAGCACCTGTTCGCGGGGCTCGCCGCGGCGGCGGCCGGGCTGCTCGTCGCGATGGCCGTGAAGGTCGCGAAGCCGCTGCGGCACGCGCGTGCGGCGGCCGGCATCGCGGCGCTCGCATTCGTCGCGATCGCGGTGCTGCGCATCCCGCTGCTGACCGCGATGCTCGTGCTGACGCCCGTCAGCATCTGGCTCGCGTCGCGCCGCCGCGACGCGGACACGCCGCAGCCGGCGCCGGCCGCGGCGCGCGATACGCAGCCAGGAGGCCGGCCATGAACGACACGCTGATCGCCATCGCGACGATCTTCAGCCAGTTGTCGCTGCTCGCGTTCGGCGGCGGCAACACGATCCTGCCGGAGATGCAGCGGCAGGTCGTCGATGTCCATCACTGGATGAGCGCGCACGAGTTCACCGCGCTGTTCGCGCTGGCCCAGGCGGCGCCCGGGCCGAACATGATGATCGTGTCGCTGGTGGGCTGGCACGTGGCCGGCTGGAGCGGGCTGCTGGTCGCATCGCTCGCGAAGTTCGGGCCGTCGTCGATCGTCACCGTGCTCGCGCTGCACGCGTGGGAGCGCTTTCGCGACCGGCCGTGGCGCCGTTACGTGCAGCAGGGGATGATGCCCGTCACGGCCGGGCTCGTTGCGGCGAGCGCGGTGCTGATCTCCGAGGCGTCGAACCGCACGGCGATCCAGTGGGGCATCACGGCCGCGTGCGCGGTGCTCGCGTGGCGCACGCGCATCCATCCGCTGTGGCTGCTCGCGGGCGGCGCGCTGATCGGGCTCACGGGCATCGGGCAGTGAGCTGTCCGTCACGCCGCCGGCCGCCCGCTACTGCGACGCCGGCCGGTCGCCGTTCACGATCCCGAGCAGCCGGCCGCGCTCGCTGCCGACGTCGTTCGTCGTAGCCGGCCAGTCGACCACGTAACCGGCCTCGAGCGCATCGCGCATGATCGTGCCGTAGTCGGCCTTCGCGATCCTGCCGCCGCGCAACGCGTCGGCCACCTCGTCCTTCAGCTTCGGCGTGAACGACGGATAGGCGGCCACCAGCGCCACGTACTGGCGCGCGTCGATCTCGCCCGATTCGCGGTTGAACGCCCAGACGGCCACCAGCACGATCGCAGCGAACGGGATCACGGTGAAGCGCAGGAAGAACTTCGCGAGGGTCATTCGAAGGCTCGGTGAGGAGGCGCGGGGCGGCGGCCTGGGTGCAACCGGGTTTAGCCTGCCCGGTATACTCGGCCGGTCCCGCGGCGGCGAAACCTGCGCTGTGGGCACGTTCCGGCCGGCTGCGATACGCGGCGGGAATCCGCACCCCGACGGCGAGCACATTATATTGGCGCGCGGCACACGGCGATGCCCGGCCGCGTAGCGCCGGCGGCGTTCGCGCCGGCCGGCAGGACTGAATTTCGCACCGCCCGCCGCGCGCGGCCGGGCGGCGCGCACCACGGGAGGCTCGATGGATCTCGACGGCGCCAGCCGCAATCTCACTGTCGCCGCATTGCTGACGCTGTCCGGCGGCTACCTCGACGCGTACACGTATGTCGGCCACGGCCACGTGTTCGCGAACACGATGACCGGCAACGTCGCGCTGCTCGGCATCAACCTGTCGGCCGGCGAATGGGCCGCGGCGCTGCATCACGTGCCGCCGCTCGTCGGCTTCGTGATCGCGGTGTTCGTCGCGCACCTGCTCGGCCTCGCCGCGCAGCGCGGCTGGATGAAGCACACGGCGTTCACGAGCCTGCTCGTCGAGATCGCCTTTCTTGGCGTCGCCGCGAGCGGCCTCGTCGGCGCGTCGAGCGCATGGCTGATTCCGGGCATTTCGTTCGTCGCAACGCTGCAGACGCTGTCGTTCACCCACCTCGAGGAGCTGTCGTACACGTCGGTGATGACGACCGGCAACCTGCGGCGCGCCGCGCAGAAGCTGTTCGTCGGGCTGATCCCGCGCTACGACGCGGGCGCGCTGCACGACTCGGCGCTGCTCGCGACGATCAGCTTCTGCTTCCTGGCCGGCGCGGTGGTCGGCGGCCTCGTCACGCGGCTCGTGCCGGAGGTCGCGCTGTGGGGCGCCGTGCTGCTGCTCGTCGGCGCGTTCGCGGAAATCGTGCGGCGTGCGTGGCGCCGGCACACGGCCGACGGCGGGCCG
>NZ_JAAGPO010000286.1:0-233 GCF_017104825.1 Burkholderia sp. Ac-20345
GGAGAGCGAGTGTACGCGAGCACTTGGACGTACACACGATAGTAAACTGGATCATTTGTCCATATGTGTCTTAGAGTAAGGATGTGACAAGTACACGTTGCGCAGACTTAACAATAAAGGACGTGTTGTGTTTTAGATTTGTCACACGGAGTTATGTGTATTATGGGTGTTTTTGTACACTGGTGTGGGGGGGGGGGGGGGGGGGTACTATTTTTTTTTTTTTTTTTTTTTTT
>NZ_JAAGPO010000287.1:0-9690 GCF_017104825.1 Burkholderia sp. Ac-20345
TACGCCCCGCAGCGCGCGACCGCGCGCTTCATGCTGTCGCACCCGGCGCACATCCTGTCGCTCGGCTTCGGCAGCGGGCTCGCGCCGATCATGCCCGGCACGTTCGGCTCGCTGTTCGGCTGGCTCACGTTCGTCGTGCTCAACCGCTACCTGACGGTGCCCGAATGGTGGGCGCTGATCGCGGCCGGCTTCGTGGCGGGCACGTGGCTCACCGGTTTCACCGCGAGGAAGATGGGCACGGCCGATCCGGGTGCCGTCGTCTGGGACGAGATCGTCGCGATCTGGCTCGTGATGCTGTTCGTCACGCCCGCGACCTTCGTCGGCCAGCTGTGGACGTTCGTCGCGTTCCGCTTCTTCGACATGCTCAAGCCGCCGCCGATCCGCTATTTCGACCGCCGCCTGAAAGGCGGGCTCGGCATCATGGTCGACGACCTGGTCGCCGCGTTCATGACGCTGCTCGTGATCGCCCTGTGGCGCTCCGTCGTCGGCTGACCGATTTCCCGACTCCCGTTTCCCGACGCGCATGCCAACCGATTCCGTCGTCCACCAGCTTGCGATCCGCGCAGGCAACAAGCTGCGTGACGAGCACCTGACGCTCGCCACCGCCGAATCCTGCACCGGCGGCATGATCGCCGCGGCGATCACCGACATCTCCGGCAGCAGCCAGTGGTTCGAGCGCGGCTTCGTCACGTACTCGAACCAGGCCAAGATCGAGATGATCGGCGTGCCGCCCGACCTGATCGACAAGCACGGCGCCGTCAGCGAGCCCGTCGCGCGCGCGATGGCCGAAGGCGCGCTGCGCAACAGCCGCGCGCAAGTCGCACTGTCCGTCACCGGCATCGCCGGCCCGGCGGGCGGCAGCGAGAAGAAGCCGGTCGGCACCGTATCTTTCGGCTGGAGCAACCGGCTGCATACCGACGTCGAGACGCTCGTGTTCAAGGGCGACCGCGAACAGATCCGCACGCAGGCGGCCGCGCATGCGCTGCGCGGGCTGCTGAAGCTGCTCGACGAGCGCGAGGGCTGATCGGGCCGGGGGCACGTGCCGCGCCCCCGCTTGCCCGCTTACTGGATCGCGTCGGGCTTCACGACGATCCAGTTCTTGTCCGCCGTCACCGGCAGGCCGAGCGATTTCTGCTGCGCGGCCGATTCTTCCGACCACGCGCGGATCTGCGCCATCTGCTTGTCCTTCTTGTTCACCCACACGCGCACGCCGCCGCGCGCGACG
Source organism: Burkholderia sp. Ac-20345 (assembly GCF_017104825.1). Lineage (NCBI taxonomy): Bacteria > Pseudomonadati > Pseudomonadota > Betaproteobacteria > Burkholderiales > Burkholderiaceae > Burkholderia > Burkholderia sp. Ac-20345. The sequence continues at coordinate 1,226 of NZ_JAAGPO010000287.1, forward strand.
TCGGTCGCGTTCAGCAGCATGTAGCCGTCGGACGTCGGCGTGTCGCCCGCGACGAGCACCGGCTTCTTCCACTGGTCGATCCAGCCGACGATCGAGCCGAGCTTGCCTTCGTACCACGTCATCGGGTTCATCAGGAACGGCGTGATCACCAGATTGCGGTTCGCGGCCTCGTCGTACTTGCCGGCCTTGATCTGCAGCCGGGACGTCGTCAGCGCGCCGGTCGCCGGGTTGCGCAGCAGCGTCGTCACGCCGATCACGTTCTGCGGCTTCACGTTGTAGCCGTACTTCGGGTCGGACAGCACGAGCCGCGCGAGTTCCTCGTGCGCGGCCGTCATCACGTAGACCTCGATCCCGTTCTCGCGCAGCGCGTTGTACAGCTCCTGCATCCCGCGGAAGAAGCGCGGCGGGTTCACCGTGCCGTCGACCACCTTGTCGCCCTGCCAGTAACGGATCGGGACCGGCTTGCCGTCGGCGAGCATCGCGTCGACGTGGCGCTTCAGGTCGTCCAGCGACTGCCCGGCGAACGCCTGCGCGACCCACGGGTAGCAGACCAGGTCGTCGATCTCGCACAGCCGGTAGTAATAGCTCGTCAGCGATTCCTTGTAGTCGGCGGAATCCTTGAACGGGATCAGCTTCAGCGACGGGTCGAGCGTGTCGCGCGTCAGCACGCCGCGGTTCTCGAGGTACGGCAGCAGCGACTCCTCGAGGTCGTAGCGGTAGGTCGTGTTGTCGGCGTCGAACACCGCGTAGTCGCCGCGGTTCGCGTGCGCAGCGATCATCGCGTTCAGCGCCTTCGCGCTGTCGGCAGGCCAGTGCGACAGATCCGCCGCATGGGCGAACGTCATGCACAGCGATGCGGCGAACGCGCTCAGGATTCGGCGGGACAGCTTGGGCATGGCGTCACTCCCTTTCTTGACATTTTCGTTACGGATCGATGACAAGCGGGAGCATCGCGCGATTAAATTGCGGGCATGCGGTGCGGAAGCGACGGGAAATTGTCAGCGTGCGTCAGTGCAGCAGACATCGGGGCAGGCAGAGGAACGGCCCGCGAACGCGGGCCCGGCGATGCAAGGCCGCCCGGGCGGGCGGCCGGTATTTCAGCGATGCGCGTTGATCGTGTCGCGCGTCTTCTGCGCGGCGAGCGCCGCGGCTTCGGCGAAATCCTCGCCCTTGCTCGCGTACAGGATCGCGCGCGACGAGTTGATCATCATGCCGGTGCCGTCGGCCGTGCGGCCCGCGTTGACGGTCGCCTGCACGTCGCCGCCCTGCGCGCCGATGCCGGGAATCAGGAGCGGCATGTCGCCGACGATCCCGCGCACGATCTCGATTTCCTTCGGGAACGTCGCGCCGACCACGAGGCCGAGCTGGCCGTTCTTCGCGTTCCACTTGTTCGCCGCGAGGTCGGCGACGACCTGGTACAGCGGCCGGCCGTTCGTGTCGAGGAACTGCAGGTCGGAACCGCCCGGGTTCGACGTGCGGCACAGCACGATCACGCCCTTGCCTTCGTGCTCGAAGTACGGCTCGACCGAGTCGTAGCCCATGTACGGGTTCACCGTGACGGCATCCGCGCGGTAGCGCTCGAACGCCTCGCGCGCGTACTGCTCGGCCGTGCTGCCGATGTCGCCGCGCTTCGCGTCGAGGATCACGGGCAGGCCCGGGTGCTGGAGGTGGATGTGCGCGATCAGCCGCTCGAGCTGGTCTTCCGCGCGATGCGCGGCGAAGTAGGCGATCTGCGGCTTGAACGCGCTCGCGTATTGCGCGGTTGCGTCGACGATCTGCCGGCAGAATTCGAAGATCGCGTCGGGCTGGCCGTCGAACTGCACGGGGAAACGCGACGGCTCGGGATCGAGGCCGACGCACAGCAGCGAGTTGGTGCGCTGCCACGCGGCGCGCAGCGATTCGATGAAAGTAAGCGGGGAAGACATGGCGGGTACTCGCGGCAAACCGTTGGTAGACCGCGTATTTTACCCGCGTCGCCGGCGCTCCTCGCGCATCGCGGCATTGCCGCGCGCATCGGCCCGCTCGACGGTGAACGCGAAACGCCGCGTGAGCCGCTCGCCGGGCGCGAGCAGCGTCATCCCGTGCGCGGCCGCGCCACCCGGCAGGTTCACCGCATTGATCGGATGATCGACCGGCTCGAAGCAGAAGAAATCCTCGCCTGGCGGCGTATAGAGCACGTACGCGTCGGCGTCGGCCGCCACCGTCAGCGACAGCCCGCGGCGCGGCCAGCTCACCGTCGCGTGGCCGCCCCAGCCGGTGAACGCATGATTGACGAGCACGGCCGGCAGCGGATACGCGACGCCGAACTGCCAGGCCGGCGGCACGCTCACGTGCCGCACCGGCAGGAAATCGGCACCCGACAGCCACAATCCGCCGGCGGCCGCGGCCAGTTCGGTCGCGGCGTCACGCACGAGGAACGGATGCACGCCGAGCCCGAACGGCAGCCGCGCGCGCCCCGCGTTCTCGATCGTCAGCGCGATCGACAGCGTCGCGTCGTCGAGTTCGAACGACTGGATCGCGCGGAACGCATACGGCGCGCCGGCGGTGCGATCGAGCGACAGTTGCAGCGACGTGCCGGTCGCATCGTCCACCTGCCACGGCGCGAGCCAGCCGTCGCCGTGGATCGGCAGCGGCTCGTCGCGGCGGTTGCGCGGCACCGCGACGCTGCGCCCGTCGCATTCGAACCGCCCGTCGCCGATCCGGTTCGAGTACGGCAGCAGCGGATAGCACGCGAGCTCGTTCGGATCGGTCGCCGTCTCCGGGTGCTCGCAGCGGCGGAACACCGGCATCAGCGCGCCGTTGTCGCCACGCCAGTCGAAGCGCGCGATGCCGCCGCCAAGATGCGGCAGCACGTCGAGCCGCAGCGACGCATTCGACAGCGTGACGGCCGCCGCATGCGCGGCGCCGACGCCCTGCGCGAAGGCAGCCGTCTGCGGGCCGGGGCTGACCGGCTGCGCGGCGGCGGCCAGGCGCGCGCGGCGCGACTGGCTGGTGGACGACGATGCGCGCGAGGACGTGGCGGTCATGGTGAACTCCTTTCCTTCGTCGAAAATTCGATGCGGGTCGTGCGAACAGTCAGGCCCAGCCGCCGTCGACGATCACGTCCTGCGCGGTGATCATCCGGCTGTCGTCGGCCGCGAGGAACAGCGCCATTCGCGCGAGATCGGCGGGCAGCAACTCGGCATCGAGGCACTGGCCGGCCTTGATCGCCGCGCGACCCGCGTCGTCGAGCCACAGCCGCCGCTGCTTGTCGGTCATCACCCAGCCCGGCACCAGCGAGTTCACGCGGATGCCGAACGGGCCGAGGTCGCGCGCGAGACCGCGCGTCAGCCCCTGCACGGCCGCCTTCGCCATCACGTAGACGGGATAGCCGCCGTTCTTCAGCATCCAGCTGATCGAGCCGAGGTTGATGATCGCGCCGCCGCCCTGCTGCTTCATGTCGTCGATCACCGCCTGCGCGGCGAAGAACTGGTGACGCAGGTTCACCGCGATGCCCGCGTCGAACGATTCGGGCGTCACGTCGCCGACCGCGTGGCGCGCGTCGTTCGCCGCATTGTTCACGAGCACCGCAATCGCGCCGATGCGCGCGCGGATCGCGTCGATCGCATGGCGCAGCGCGCCGATGTCGGTCAGGTCGCACTGAAGGAACAGCGGCGCATGACGCACGTTCGGCGCGTTCGCGAGGCTTTCCGCCAGCGCGGTACCGGCCGCCGCGTCGAGGTCGACGAACGCGACGCGCGCGCCCTGTTCGGCGAAGTGCTCGACGAACGCCGCGCCGATGCCGGTCGCGCCGCCCGTGATCAGCACGGCGCGATCCTCGAGGCTCGGATACCGTGCATAGCGCGCGTGGCTCGCGGTGTGCGTGTCGTGCGCGGAAGTGTCGATGGTCATGCGGTTCGTCTCCGTGAGAGCAGATCGGGTCAATCGCGGACGCCGCGGTTCTTCAGCTGGTCGAGCAGCACGGCCGCGAGCAAGATCGCGCCGCGCACGAGGTACTGGTAGAACGCGTCGATGTTCAGCAGGTTCATCACGTTCTCGACGGTGCCCATGATCAGTACGCCGATCACGACGCCCGAGATCGTCGCGCGGCCGCCCATCAGCGACACGCCGCCGAGCACGCACGCGGAGATCACGTTCAGCTCGAAACCCTGCGCGGCGTTCGGCTGGCCCGACGTGATGCGCGACGCGAGGATCACGCCCGCGAGCGCCGTCACCGCGCCCTGGATCAGGAAGATGTACACGCGCGTGCGTTCGACGTTGATCCCCGCGAGCCGCGACGCTTCCGGGTTGCCGCCGATCGCGAGCGTGTTGCGGCCATATACCGTCTGGTTCAGCAGCACGCCGAACGCGATGAAGCACAGCAGCGTGACCCAGATCGGCAGCGACACGCCGAACAGCGACAACCCGCCGAGCGCGATGAAGGTATCCGACGACACGCCGACCGCCTGCCCCTTTGACACGATGAAGCCGAGCCCGCGCACGATCTCCATCGTCGCGAGCGTCGTGATCAGCGCGTTGATACGCAGGTACGCGATCACCGCGCCGTTCACGAAGCCGATCGCGGCGCCCGCCGCAACCGCCGCGACGATCGCGACGAACGTGTTGTCGGTCGCGTTCAGCACCATCGCGCACAGCACGCCGGAGAACGCGACGGTTGAGCCGATCGACAGGTCGAAGTCGCGCGACGCGAGACAGAACATCATCGTGCACGCGACCATGCCGATCTGCGAGATCGACAGCGCGAGGCCGAGCATGTTGTCGATCGAGAAGAAGTGATCGACGGTGAGCGACATCGTGATGAACATCACCGCGAAGATCGCGATCAGGCTGTATTCGGTCAGATGCTGCCACCACTTCTGGCGGTCGCTCTGCTGCGGCACCAGCGCGTCGGCCGACGGCTTCACGGCGGCGCTGCCAAGGTTTTCGTTGACTTGCATGATTGTGTCTCCTGCTCCTGCATCGCACGGCTCGCGCCGCGCGTGTTCGATTCGAATGTCGTGTATCGCGTCAGGCCGCCTCGACCGCGCTCGTCTGCGGCAGCGCAAGGCTCAGCACCGCGTGCTCGTTCGCCTGTTCGCGCGGCAGCTCGCCCGCGATCCGGCCTTCACGCATCACGACGATGCGATCGGATACGCCGAGCACTTCCGGCAGCTCCGACGACACCATCACGATCGCGCAGCCGCGTTCCGCGAGCCGGTAGATCACGTCGTAGATCTCGTGCTTCGCGCCGACGTCGATCCCGCGCGTCGGTTCGTCGAGGATCACGACCTTCAGGTCGGGCTCCGCGAGCCAGCGCGACAGGATCGCCTTCTGCTGGTTGCCGCCCGACAGGAAGCGGATCTTCTGCCGCCGGTTCGGCGTCTTGATCTTGAGCCGCTGGATGAAGCGGTCGGCCGTTTCGCTTTCGGCCTTGCCGTTGATGAAGAGCCCCGCGCGCAGCGAATGGCGGCGGCAGCTGATGTTGATGTTCTCCGCGACCGACGCGATCGCGATGATCCCTTCTTCCTTGCGATCCTCCGGACACAGCACGATGCCGTGGCGGATCGCGTCGCCGGTGCGCTTCACGTCGATGCGCGCGCCGTCGAGCGTCAGCACGCCCGCGCGCCGGTGATCCGCGCCGTACACGAGCCGCATCAGTTCGCTGCGGCCCGCGCCGACGAGCCCGAAGAAACCGACGATCTCGCCCGCGCGCACCGAGAAGCTCGCGGGTTCGCGCAACGCCGGGCCGTCGATGCCTTCGGCGGCGAACCGCACGTCGCCAAGCGCGCGCGGCGCGTAATGGTAGATATCCGAAATCTCGCGTCCGACCATCTCGGCGACGAGCCGCTCGCGCGGCACGTCGGCCAGCGATTCGTGCGACGCGATCTTGCGCCCGTCGCGGAAAATCGTGCACGCATTGCAGAGCCGGTAGATCTCGTCCATCCGGTGCGAGATGTAGATCAGCGCGCGGCCCTGCGCACGCAGATCGTCGACGAGCTTGAACAGTACCTCCGTCTCGCGATGAGACAGCGAGCTGGTCGGCTCGTCGAGCGCGATCACGCGCGCATTGCGCATCAGCGCCTTGCAGATCTCGACCATCTGCCGCTGCGCGATCGACAGCCGCCCGAGCTTCGCGTCCGGATCGAGATCGACGCCCATCGCCGCGAGCCGCTCGCGCACGTAGCGTTTCGCCTCGCGCTTCCTCACCCAGCCGAACGCATTCGGCAGGCGGCCGAGCAGCAGGTTTTCCGCGACCGTCAGGTCGGGCACGTACTGCAGCTCCTGGTGAATCACCGCGATGCCGGCCGCGATCGACGCCGCCGCACTCGCGAACTGCACGGGCTGGCCGTCGACCAGCACGCTGCCCGCATCGGGCTGGTATTCGCCGCCGAGAATCTTCAGCAGCGTCGACTTGCCCGCGCCGTTCTCGCCCATCAGGCCATGCACCTCGCCCGCATGCACGTCGAACGAAATGCCGTCGAGTGCGCGCACGCCAGGAAAGACCTTGCCGATATTGTCAAAACGCAGTGCCGCTGACACGTCGTCTCCCCACTTCCGGATCGATCGACCGCCGGCCGCCGCATCGCCGCGGCAGCCGGCGGGCCGCTTACTTCGACGCGAGCCCCATCTCGTCGCGCACCTTCGACACGTTGTCGCGCGTCGCGAGCATGCCGGTCGTCAGCGTCAGCGCCGGCGGTGCCTTGCCCTGCGTGATCCACGTGTACATCAGGTCCGAGGTTTCCTCGCCGTGGCGCTTCGGGCTGATGATCACGGTGCCGTAGAAGCCCGTCGGCTGCGGCTTCTTGAACTCGTTCAGCGCCGAATCGGACCCACCGATGCCGATGCCGATCATGTTGTCCGCCTTGAAGCCGCGCCCTTCGGCCGCGCGCACCGCGCCGAGCACGGCCTCGTCGTTCAGGCCGTACGCAACCCAGTGCTTGAACTGCGGATTCTTCGTGAGCGCGATGTTCGCCGCGTTGAATGCGTTTTCCGTGTCGGTCTTCGCCTGCGGCGCCGCGATCACGTTCGCCTTCGGGAAGCCGGCGGCCACCAGCGCGTCGGTCGCGCCGCTCGTGCGGTCATGCGCGGTCGGCAGCTGCTCGTAGGTGATGTCGATCGCGCCGACGTCCTTCATGTCCCAGCCGCGCTTCTTGATCTCGGCCGCGATGCCGTCGCCGACCTGCTTGCCGATGTTGTACGCGGAGATCCCCATGTGCGGGACCGCCTCGATCGGCTTGCCGGCGCCGTCGACGAGGCGGTCGTCGACCGTCATCATCTTCAGGTTGTGCGACTTCGCCTTCGCGACGATGCCCGGCCCGAGCTTCACGTCGGGCGTGCAGATGATGAAGCCCTGCGCCTTCTGCGCGGACAGGTTGTCGATCGCGCTCATCACCTTTTCACCGGACGGCGCGCCGATCTTCACGAGCGTGAAGCCTTTTTGCTTCGCCGCCATCTCGGCGAACTTCCACTCGTCCTGGAACCACGGCTCTTCCGGCTGCTTCACGAGGAAGCCGATCTTGACCGGATCGGCCGCGTGCACGACCGGGCTCCCGATCACCACCGCTGCCGCGGCGGCCAGCGTTACGAACGTTCTGCGTTTCATCTCCAGTGTCTCCTTGTCTTCATCGAACAGGATGCAGCCGCTTGTTGGTTTCGACGCAGCGTGCGCGCGGCCGTCGCACGTGCGGTCTTTCGAATCGTTGCGTCAGTCGTGATACAGCGCCGCGCGCCCGCCATCGACGGTGATGCACGCGGCATTGATGAACGGCGCCTCGTCGGACGCGAGGAACACGGCCGTCATCGCGACCTCCTCGGGCCGGCCGATCCGCTTCATCGGCTGCAGCGCGAGCGTCTGCGCGCGCGCGGCGGCCGGATCGGGCTGCGCGTCCCACCAGTCGCGCGTGAGCTGCGTCTCGATGTAGCCCGGCGCGATCGCGTTCACGCGCACGTTGCGCGCCGCGTATTCGATGCCGAGCGCACGCGTGAGGCCCAGCACGCCATGCTTCGCGACCGGGTACGGAAAGCAGCCCGGGATGATCCTGAACGCGTGCGTCGACGCGATGTTCACGATGCTGCCGCGGCCGCGTTCGACCATCCCCTCCAGCGCCGCGCGGCAGCCGTGCCACACGCCGTCGAGATCGACCGCGAAGCAGCGGCGCCAGTCGTCGTCGGTCATCGTCAGCGGATCGGCGAACACGTTGATGCCCGCGTTGTTCACGAGCACGTCGAGCGGGCCGAATGCCGCCTCGGTCTGCGCAAGTGCATCGCGCACCGCATCCTGCCGCGCGACGTCCGCCTGCAGCGGCAGCACGCGCGCGCCGGTGATCTCTTGCGCAATCTCGGCCGCCGTGCGCTGCGCCTGCGGGAAGTCGAGATCGACGAGCGCGACGGCCGCCCCCTCGCGAACGAACGCGCGGGCAATCGCGGCGCCGATGCCCCGGCCCGCGCCCGTCACCATCGCGACCTTGTCCGCGAGGCGGCCCATC
>NZ_JAAGPO010000288.1:0-9602 GCF_017104825.1 Burkholderia sp. Ac-20345
TCGCGGCGGCCCGTGTTCAGCGCGCCTTCGATACGCGCGGCGAGACGGCCGAATGCGACGAGCGGATGCCAGCCGGCCGGTTCGCCGATCGCGCGGTCGACGATCGCGGCCGCGACCGCGAACATCGCGACGACGGGCAGCGACAGCATCAGCATGACGGTGCTCCCGTCTTGAGGTCGAGCGGCAGCCCGGCGACGAGCAGCGTCACGCGCGTCGCGAGCGCGGCGACACGCTGGTTCAGGCGCCCGAGTTCATCGACATAGCGGCGCGTGACCGACCCGAGCGGCACGACGCCGAGCCCGATCTCGTTGCTGACGACGATGACCTTCGCGCGTGCGCCGCGCAACGCCTGTTCGAGCCGGTCGACCTGCGCCGCGTACTGCGCATCGTCGAGCGGTTCGCCGTCGGCCGGGCACAGCAGGTTCGTGAGCCACAGCGTCAGGCAATCGACGAGCAGGCACGCGTGCGGATCGTCGAGCCGCGTGAGCGTACCGGCGAGATCGACGGGCGCGTCGGCGAAACCCCATTCGGCCGGCCGGCGCGCGCGATGGTGCGCGATGCGCTGCGCGAATTCGGCATCGGCGGCGGTTGCGGTCGCGATGTAGGTGACGGGGCGGCCGCTGTCGGCGGCGAGCCGCTCGGCGTGCGCGCTCTTGCCCGAGCGCGCGCCGCCGAGGACGAAGGTGAGGTCGTGCGGAATCATCGCGTGATTGTAACGGCGCGGGCATACCGGCGCGGGGGATAATGCGGCCTTTGCTTCGCGACGACTTTTACACGATGAATGCACCCGAACCGCGGCCGCGCGGCACGCTGATGATCCAGGGCACGACGTCCGACGCGGGCAAGAGCACGCTGGTCGCGGGCCTGTGCCGGCTGGCGCGCCGCGCCGGCGCGCGCGTTGCGCCGTTCAAGCCGCAGAACATGGCGCTCAACAGCGCAGTGACGGCCGACGGCGGCGAGATCGGCCGCGCGCAGGCGCTGCAGGCACTGGCCGCGGGCGTTGCGCCGCATACGGATTTCAACCCCGTGCTGCTGAAGCCGACGAGCGACCGCGGCGCGCAGGTGATCATTCACGGCAAGGCACGCATGAACCTCAATGCGCGCGCGTATCACGACTACAAGCCGGTCGCGTTCGAGGCAGTGCTCGAGTCATACGCACGCCTGCGCGCCGGCTACGACACGGTGATCGTCGAGGGTGCGGGCAGCCCGGCGGAGATCAACCTGCGCGACGGCGACATCGCGAACATGGGATTTGCCGAACGCGTCGACTGCCCGGTCGTGCTGGTCGCCGACATCGACCGCGGCGGCGTGTTCGCGCACCTGGTCGGCACGCTCGCGTGCCTGTCTGACAGCGAGCGCGCACGTGTGCGCGGCTTCGTGATCAACCGCTTCCGTGGCGACTTCAAGCTGCTCGAACCGGGGCTCGACTGGCTGCGCGCGCAAACGGGCAAGCCCGTGTTCGGCGTGCTGCCGTACCTGCACGGCCTGCTGCTCGACGCCGAGGACATGCTGCCCGCACAGGCGCGCAGCGCCGCCGCACGGGGCGACGCCGGCGTGCTGCGTGTCGTCGTGCCGGCGCTGCCACGCATCAGCAACCACACCGATTTCGATCCGCTGCGCGCGCATCCGCAGGTGGAATTCACGTACTGGAAGAGCGGCCCCGTGCCGGATGCCGACCTCCTGATCCTGCCCGGTTCGAAGAGTGTGCAGCGCGATCTGGCATGGCTGCGCGACGCGGGCTGGGACACGCTGATCCGTCGGCACCTGCGCTACGGCGGCAAGGTGATCGGCATCTGCGGCGGGATGCAAATGCTCGGCCGCACGCTCGACGATCCGCTCGGCCTCGAAGGGGCGCCCGGCAACGTGCCGGGGCTCGGGTTGCTCGATTTCGACACGACGCTGCAGCCCGACAAGACGCTGAAGAACGTCACGGGGCATCTCGCGCTGCCGGGCGGGGCCGTGGTGCGCGGCTACGAGATCCACATGGGCGACACGCACGGGCCCGCGCTCGCCTCGCCCGCGCTGGCGCTGGCAGCCGACGCCGCGCAGGACGGCACACGCCCTGACGGCGCGGTTTCTGCCGATGGCCAGATCCTCGCGACCTACGTGCACGGGCTGTTCGACTCGCCCGACGCCTGCACGGCGCTGCTCGCGTGGGCCGGGCTCGACGGCGCGGAGCGCATCGACTATCCGGCGCTGCGCGAGGCATCGCTCGAGCGGCTGGCCGACACGTTCGCCGACCATCTCGACCTCGACGCGCTGTACGCCGAGTTTCGTTGACGCGGCGCGGGCCGTGCTCGCTTTTTCCGCCGGATCGCGTACAACACAGGAGGGCGGATGTCCGCCTGGAGGAGTGCGACGATGAAGGCTCGATGGTGGTGGAGCGTGCTGCTCGCGGCGCTGTTGGGCGTGTCGGCGGTTGCGCACGCGTGCGATTCGTACGCACCGGGCGGCAGCCAGTCCGGTTCCGGCGACGCCACACAAGGCAAAAGCGGTTACTGAAGCAGGTTGCGGGGCATGATCGGTCATGCCCCTTTTTACGTCCCGATTAACTCCTGATTGGAATCAGTTAAAGCGAATTTGCGCGTTTATCGGTCGAATTGGTTCGAATAGAGTGCAATCCATTCACACCACTCACGAAGGAATTCGCCATGAACCCCAATCGCCTCAACGATTTCGCCGCAACCCTGCTGCGCGTCGCGCTCGGCGTGCTGTACCTCGCGCACGTCGCGCAGAAGGTGTTCGTCTTCACGCTGCCCGGCACCGCGCAGTTCTTTGCGTCGATCGGCCTGCCGGGCTGGCTCGCGTACCTGACGACGTTCGTCGAACTGGCCGGCGGCCTGGCGCTGCTCGCGGGCTTCCGTGTGCGCGTCGCCGCGCTCGTGCTGCTGCCGTTCATGCTCGGCGCGACCGCCACGCATCTGCCGAACGGCTGGAGCTTCACGTCACCGCACGGCGGCTGGGAATATCCGGCGTTCTGGGCCGTCACGCTTGCCGTGCAGGCGCTGCTGGGCGGCGGCGCGTTCGCGCTCGGCGCACGGGCGGCCGCGGTTCAGCGTGCGTAAGGGGTAGGCAAGCCCACATGGTGCGGCGCAACCCGTTTCGGTGATACCCGGTTTGCCGATATCATCGCTCCCTGTATCCGCAATCGAGCAGCGCCTGCCATGCGGCGGGCGCCGCGCGGTCTTTTCGGGGGAATTCATGACGGTGATCGTGGTGGCGAATCCGAAGGGCGGCGTGGGGAAGAGCACGCTGTCCACCAATCTTGCCGGCTATTTCGCGGCGCAGGGCGCGTGGGTCGCGCTCGCCGACCTGGACCGGCAGCAGTCCGCGCATGCGTGGCTCAACCTGCGGCCGGCCGGATTGCCGGCGATCGAGGCATGGGAGCTCGATCCGGACGCGCCGACGAAGCCGCCGCGCGGCCTCGAATATGCGGTGATCGATACGCCGGCCGGCCTGCACGGCAACCGGCTCAACGTTGCGCTGCAACTGGCCGACAAGGTGATCGTGCCGCTGCAGCCGTCGATGTTCGATATTCTGGCCACGCAACAGTTTCTGGAGCGCCTCGCCGGCGAGAAGGCCGTGCGCAAGGGCAGCGTCGAGGTCGGGATCGTCGGGATGCGGGTCGATGCGCGCACGCGCTCGTCGGACCAGCTTCACCGGTTCGTCGAAGGGCTCGGCCTGCCGGTGCTCGGCTATGTGCGCGACACGCAGAACTACGTGCAGATCGCCGCGCACGGCCTCACGCTGTGGGACGTCGCGAAGAGCCGGGTCGAGAAGGATCTCGAACAGTGGCGGCCGATCGTCGAATGGGCCGAACGCCGGGCGCCGAAGGCAGAGAAGACGGAAAAGGCCGCCAAGGCGTCCTGATCGCGCGGCCGCCGGGCCGGCGCACGATGAAATGAGAAAGGGCCGGATTCCGTCGAGTACGGAATCCGGCCCTTCGACCACAAGCGGCGCGGCCACTCCCGCGCGCGAGGGCACGCGGGCGGCCGGTCAGGTCAGGTCCAGTTCTGCGTCGGCACGTGATCGCGGTGGCCCTTGATCTTGTTGCCGTCGTCGATGAACACGAGCTTCGGCTTCCAGCCCGCCTGCAGTTCGGCTTCGTCGACCATCGCGAATGCCGCGATGATCACGAGGTCGCCGAGCTGCGCGCGACGCGCGGCCGAGCCGTTCAGCGAGATCATCCCGCTGCCGCGCTCACCCTTGATCGCGTACGTCGAGAAGCGCTCGCCGTTGTTGATGTTCCAGATGTCGATGCGTTCGTTCTCGATGATGCCCGATGCTTCGAGCAGGTCTTCGTCGATCGCGCACGAGCCTTCGTAGTGCAGCTCGCAATGCGTGACGGCCGCGCGGTGGATCTTCGATTTGAGCATGTGGCGCTGCATGATGTCTCCGTGATGCGTCGTGAGAGGCGCGGGCGGGGCGGCCCGTCAGATTTCCAGGTTATCGATGAGGCGCGTCGCGCCGAGCTTCGCGGCGGCGACGACGACGAGCGGTTCGCCGGCTTCGAGCTGGGCCGCGTCCGGCGCGATCAGGTTCGCGCGGCGGCGGATCGAGATGTAGTCGGGCGCCCAGCCGCGGCCGGCCAGATGCGTGCGGGCTATTTCTTCGAGCTTGCCGAGGTCGCGCTCGCCGCCGAGCACGCTTTCGCGGAGGCGCTGCAGCGTCTTTGCGAGTTCGGGCGCTTCGTTGCGCTCGTCGGCCGACAGGTAGCGATTGCGCGACGACAGCGCGAGGCCGTCCTCGTCGCGCACGGTTTCGGCGGCGATGATCTCGACCGGCAGCGCGAGCTGCTGGCACATGCGGCGCACGATCATCAGCTGCTGGTAGTCCTTCTTGCCGAACACGGCGACGCGCGGCTGCACGCAGGCCATCAGCTTCGCCACGACCGTGCACACGCCGGTGAAGAAGCCGGGCCGGAATTCACCTTCGAGGATCCCGCCGAGATCGTCCGGCGGCAGCACGCGGTATTCCTGCGGTTCCGGGTACATGTCGCGCTCGGTCGGCGCGAACAGCACGTAGACGTTTTCCTTCTGCAGCTTCTCGATATCGTCCTGGAGCGTGCGCGGATACTTGTCGAAATCCTCGTTCGGGCCGAATTGCAGCCGGTTGACGAAGATGCTCGCCACGACCGGGTCGCCGTGCTGGCGCGCGAGGCGCATCAGCGACAGGTGCCCTTCGTGCAGGTTGCCCATCGTCGGCACGAACGCCGTGCGGTTCTGTCCGCGCAGCTGGTCGCGCAGTTCATGGATCGAGCTGATGACTTTCATGATCGGGTAGCGGGTTCCTCGCGCTGGCGCGCGTTGGCGCCGCAGCAGCGGCGTCGGGGTCGAAGCGGAGAACGCCGGCGCGCGGGCGGCGCATCGGGCGTCGGCGGATTGTAGAGGATTTGGCCGCCAAACGCATCGAAAAAAGAACGGTCGTTCACTTTTTAATCGGGCGTGCCTGCAACCACTCGCGCGACCGCGCCGGGCTCCGGCGAAGCGGCGAGCGTGCCGGGATGAATCGGGAGAGCGGGAAGGGCGGGCGCGGGCGTTACGCGGGCAGGTACGCGAGACGCACGTAGATCGGCGCGAACGGCTCAGCCTGCGTGATCTCGAGGAGCGATTCGCGCGCGAGTTCGAGCATCGCGATGAAATTCACGACGACGACCGGCACGCCACGCGACGTGTCGAACAGCTCGGCAAACTCCATGAAACGCGCGTTCTGCAGCCGGCGCAGGATCAGGCTCATGTGTTCGCGCACCGACAGCTCCTCGCGGGAGATCTTGTGGTGCTGGACGAGCTTCGCACGCTTGAGCACGTCGGCCCATGCGGCACGCAGGTCGTCCGAATCCACGTCGGGGAAACGCGGCGTGACGCTCTGCTCGATGTAGACCTCGGCGCGCAGGAAGTCGCGGCCGAGCTGCGGCAGCTGGTCGAGCCGTTGCGCGGCGAGCTTCATCTGCTCGTATTCGAGCAGGCGGCGCACGAGTTCGGCGCGCGGATCTTCGGCTTCCTCGCCGGTGTCGGCCTTCTTGACCGGCAGCAGCATCCGCGACTTGATCTCGATCAGCATCGCGGCCATCAGCAGGTACTCGGCCGCGAGCTCGAGGTTCGACGTGCGGATCTGGTCGACGTAGCCCAGATATTGCGCGGTGACCTGCGCCATCGGGATGTCGAGCACGTTGAAGTTCTGCTTGCGGATCAGGTAGAGCAGCAGGTCGAGCGGGCCTTCGAAGGTCTCGAGGAAGATCTCGAGCGCATCGGGCGGGATGTAGAGATCCTGCGGCAGCTTGAAGAGCGGCTCGCCGTACAGGCGAGCGAATGCCGCGACACCGTCGACCGTGTCGGGCGTCGAATCGGCGCCCGCGGGCGCGGCGATCGCGTCGTCCTGCCGGGCGGCGCTGGCCTCGTCGGCGGCGCTCACGTCGTCAGAAGTTCTGGTAGTAGACGTACGACGTTTGCTTCACGCGCGAATCCTGTTGCTCGGCGCGCTCTTCGAGGTCGATCGGCTGCTTGTCCCACAGCAGGGAACGGCCCTTGCGCTGCTCTTCCTCGAGCGTCGGCTTCTGCTGCTTGAGCTGGTTCAGGAACTGCGTGACATCGGACTGGTACGGCATGGCTGGGTTTTCCGTTTCGGGCGGCGCACGATGCGCCGGATTCACGATGGCGGGATTTTACCGCATCGCGGGAACGGTCGGCGTCAATCGCGCGTCGAATCCGCGGGCTGGCGTGCAGGCGGCACCCGGGAGCGCGCCGTCAGGCATGACGTTGCGGCCACGCTTGCTCGCGCCGCGGTTTACAAACATTAAGATTTGACGCCGGCACCCTGTGGTCAAATACAGGGTTTTCCACAAAACCGTGATAACCGAGGGCGAGGTCATATTTGGCGGGGCAGTCGAACCAGCAAGCACACACGGCACATGACGCGGGCCCGCGCGTGGAATGCAATCGCGCCGGCGCCGCGGCCCGCGCCGCGCGGGTGACCCTCGCGGGTTGCGTTGCTGCGTTCTTTGCGCTGCCGGCCCACGCGAAGTACGACGTCGACATCGACGCGCCGAGCTCGGTTCGCAAGCTGCTCAAGTCGCATCTCGATATCGCGCGCTTCGCGAAGCGCGACGACATCAGCGACGACCAGTTCGACTTCCTCGTCACCGCCACGCCGCAGCAGGTGCGCGACCTGACCGCTACCGCCGGCTATTTCTCGCCGGTCGTGCGCACCGACGTGCGCACGCGGGACGGCAAGCGCGACGTGCGCATCGCGGTCGATCCGGGCAAGCAGACCGTCGTGTCGACCGTCGACCTGACGTTCAAGGGGCCCGTCGACACCGAGGATCCGAAGCAGGAAGCCGCGACCCGTTTCGCGTTTTCGCTGAAGCCGGGCGATCCGTTCACGCAGTCCGACTGGGACGGCGCGAAGGGCGCCGCGCTCAGGCAACTGCAGTCGCGCCGCTATCTCGGCGCAAAGATCACATCGTCGGAGGCGCGCGTCGACCCGCGCACGCAGCGCGCGACGCTCGCGGTCACGTTCGACAGCGGCCCGACGTTTACGATCGGCAAGGTCGACGTCGACGGCGTGCGGCGCTATCCGGAAAAGATCGTCACGAACGTCAATCCGCTGTCGGAAGGCGAGATCTACGACGTGCAGCGGATCACCGAACTGCAGCGGCAGTTGCAGAACACGCCGTACTACGCGAGCGTCGCGATCGACGTCGGCGACGATACGGCGAAGCCCGAGCGCACGCCCGTGCACGTGAAGGTCAGCGAGTTCCCGTACAACAACATCCGCGGCGGCGTCGGCTTTGCCACCGATACCGGGCCGCATGTGCAGGGCTCCTATACGTATCTCGACACGTTCGGCGCCGCGTGGCCGCTGACCGTGTCGGGCCGGCTCGACCAGATCCAGCAATACGGGCAGGTCCAGCTGTCGATGCCGCCGGGAGAGAAGGGCTGGACCAACAGCGTGCTCGCGTCGTACACGAACACCAACGTGTCGGACACGCGCATCTACAGCGCGCGGGTCGGCGTGCAGCGCACGCGCACCGGCCAGTTCATCGACTATTCGTATTCGCTGATGTACTACCAGGACCGGCTCGACCAGAACGGCGCGGGTCCGACCACGAGCCGCGCGCTCGTGCCGCAATGGGCGTGGACGCGCCGCAACGTCGACGATCCGCTGTTCCCGCGTTCGGGCAACCTGATCCACGCCGAGGCCGGCTTCGCGATCAAGGGCGTGGCGACCGACCAGACCTTCATCCGCGGCTACGCGCGCGGCCAGCAGTACCTGCCGATCGGCAAGCGCGACCTGTTCGTGTTCCGCGCGGAGCTCGGCGGCGTGTTCACGAGCGGCAGCTCGACCGGCGTGCCGGCGTCGCTGCTGTTCCGCGCGGGCGGCTCGAACTCGGTGCGCGGCTACGGCTACCAGAGCATCGGCAACAGCGTCGACGGCTCCGTGCTGCCGACCAAGTACCTGATGACCGGCACCGCCGAATACCAGCACTGGTTCAACCGCGACTGGGGCGCCGCGACGTTCTTCGACATCGGCACCGCCACCGATGCGTGGGGCGAGCGCGTGTTCTACCCGGGTGTCGGCATCGGCGCGCGCTGGCGCAGCCCCGTCGGCCCGATCAACGTCGACGTCGCGTACGGGTTGCGCAACCATAGCGTGCGCCCGTACCTGACGCTCGGCATCGCTTTCTGACCGTACCGTTTCATCGACGACGAACCGCATGACGAAGGACCCGAACGACACGCCGCCGCCTCACGATCCGGACTCGCCCGACGGTGCGCCCGACGCGCCGCCGCGTACGCCGCGTCGCGGGCCCGTTGCGCGTATCGGGCGTTTCGTCGCATGGACGCTCGCGACGGTCGTGCTGCTCGTCGTGCTGGCGATCGGGCTCGTGCTGGCCGCGGTGACGACCGAGCACGGCACGCGGCTCGCGTGGCAGGTGGCCGAGCGCGTGCTCGGCGCGCGGCTCGCGGGCACGCTCGACGGCGGCTCGCTCGCGACCGGCGTGCGGTTGCGCGGATTCGCGTGGACGAGCCCCGACGGCACCGGCACCGAAATCCGCATCGACCGGCTCGACGGCCGCTGGGCGCTGACCCGCGCGCCGTGGCGGTTGTCCATCGCCTATCTTCGCGCCGGCACGATCGACGTGCGAATCCCGCCGGGGCCGTCGACGCCGAGTACGACGCCGCAGGACCTGAGCCTGCCGCTGCAGTTGCGCATCGACGACCTGCGCGTCGATCACCTTGCGATCCACGATGGCGGGTCGACGACGCAGCTCGACCATATCGCGCTGAACGGCCGCAGCGACGGCCGTCACCATGAACTCGTGCTCGACGGCATCGATACGCCGTACGGCGCGCTGACCGCGCGCGCGAAGCTCGACGGCGTGAAGCCGTTCGCGCTGACGGGCGAAGCCACTTATGCGGGCAAGCTGTCCGACGAGCCGGTCGATGCGCGCGCGCGCGTGTCGGGCTCGCTCGAGGCGCTCGTTGCCGACGTCGACGCGAGCGGGATGAAGCTGAACGGGCGCGCGCACGTCGAGGCCGCGCCGTTCGGCGCGGTGCCGCTCACGCGCGCGTCGCTCGCGTTCGATCACGTGAACCCGCAGG
>NZ_JAAGPO010000289.1:0-235 GCF_017104825.1 Burkholderia sp. Ac-20345
TGAAAAAAAAAAAAAAAAAACACAACAGTCTCTTCCTTAATCATAACAAACATCAAATCCACATACAGTCGCTCACTCTCGTATCACTTACTGTCGCGCCCCCTCACTTCCGTCTCCTGACCTGATTTATCTCTTCCATCCCCTGACAACACTACACCATCCTCCCTCTCATCAACACTTACTCACTCTCCTCATCATCCTGTCGCATCTGCTCTCACCCTCACTCAACACTACT
>NZ_JAAGPO010000290.1:0-9865 GCF_017104825.1 Burkholderia sp. Ac-20345
CGCCCGGCTGCGGCGTCATGTGTTCGGGACGCACGCCGAGCACCCAGTCGCGCCCGGTGGCGATCGCCGCGCCGATGCCGGGGGCGCCTGCGACCGGCAGCGCGGGGCCGCCGCCCGCAACCGTAAACGTCGCGCCGTCGTCCGACAGCCGGCCGTGCATCAGGTTCATTGCCGGCGAGCCGATGAAGCCCGCGACGAACACCGTCGCCGGCTTCTCGTACACGTCGACCGGCGCGCCGATCTGTTCCGCGTAGCCGCGGTTCATCACGATCACACGCTGCGCGAGCGTCATCGCCTCGATCTGGTCGTGCGTCACGTAGACGCTCGTCGTCGCGAGCCGCGCATGCAGCCGCTGGATCTCGAGCCGCATCTGCACGCGCAGTTTCGCGTCGAGGTTCGACAAGGGCTCGTCGAACAGGAACACCGACGGCTCGCGCACGATCGCGCGCCCCATCGCGACGCGCTGCCGCTGGCCGCCCGACAGCTCGCGCGGCCGCCGTGCGAGCAGCGGCTCGAGTTCGAGGATCTTCGCGGCCGCGGCCACCCGCGAATCGATCGTCGCGCGCTCGATCCCGCGGATCTTCAGCCCGTAGCCCATGTTCTGCGCAACCGTCATGTGCGGGTACAGCGCGTAGTTCTGGAACACCATCGCGATGTCGCGATCCTTCGGCTCCAGCGTATTGACGACGCGCTCGCCGATCGCGATCTCGCCGTCCGTCACCGTCTCGAGCCCCGCGATCATCCGCAGCAACGTCGACTTGCCGCAGCCCGACGGGCCGACCAGCACGATGAATTCGCCGTCGGCGATCTCCACGTCGATGCCATGCAGCACGTGCTGCTTGCCGTCGTAGGATTTCCTGACGCCCTTCAAGCTCAGCGCAGCCATTCTTGGTCTTTCTCCCGGTTGCCGTCCGTCATTTATTTCTCGGAATCGACGAGGCCGCGCACGAACCAGCGCTGCATCGCCAGCACGACGACGAGCGGCGGGATCATTCCCAGCAGCGTCGCCGCCATCACGTATTGCCATTCGGTCGCGGCGTCGCCGCTCGCGATCATCGTCTTGATGCCCACCACAGCCGTCGACAGCGATGCCTCCGTCGTGATCAGGATCGGCCACAGATACTGGTTCCAGCCGTAGATGAACGTGATCACGAACAGCGCCGCGATGCTCGTCTTCGACAGCGGCAGCACGACGTCCCAGAAGAACCGCAGCGGCCCCGCGCCGTCGATGCGCGCGGCATCCATCAGCTCGTCGGGCAGCGTCATGAAGAACTGGCGAAACAGGAACGTCGCGGTCGCCGATGCGATCAGCGGCAGCGTGAGCCCCGCATAGGTGTTCGTCAGGTGCAGCGTCGACACGACCTGCACGGTCGGGAAGATCCGCACTTCCACCGGCAGCATCAGCGTGATGAAGATCAGCCAGAACGCCGTGTTGCGGAACGGGAAGCGGAAATAGACGATCGCGTACGCGGACAGGATCGACACCGCGATCTTGCCCACCGAGATGCCGAGCGCCATCGCGAAGCTGTTCACGAGCAGGCGGCCGAACGGCGCCGTCGTGCCGCCGCTGCCGTGCCCCCAGATGTACGCGACGTTCTCGAACAGGTGCGTGCTCGGCACGAGCGACAGCGGCACCGTGAACACTTCCTGCGCGTTCATCGTCGCCGCGCAGAACGCGACATAGACGGGAAACACGATCAGCACGACGCCCGCGATCAGCACCGCGTGGCAGAACAGGTCGAAGCCCTTGCGATTTTCGATCATGCGTATTGCACCCTGCGTTCGACGAAGCGGAACTGGATCACCGTGAGCCCGACGACGATGATCATCAGCACGACCGACTGCGCGCCCGAGCTGCCGATGTCGAGCCCCTGGAAGCCCTCCGCGAAGATCTTGTAGATCAGCGTCTTCGTGCTCTGCGCCGGGCCGCCGCCGGTGGCGGCATCGATCACCGGGAACGTGTCGAAGAACGCGTAGACGAGGTTCACGACCAGCAGGAAGAAGCTGGTGGGCGACAGCAGCGGCAGCACGATGTTGAAGAAGCGCCGCACCGGCCCGGCGCCGTCGATCGCGGCCGCCTCGATCAGCGAGCGCGGGATCGCCTGCAGGCCCGCGTAGAAGAACAGGAAGTTGTAGCTCACCTGCTTCCACACCGATGCCAGCACGACGAGAAACATCGCCTGCCCGCCGTTCAGCGCGTGGTTCCACACGATGCCGCTCTTCGCGAGCGCATAGGTGATCAGGCCGATGCTCGGATTGAACAGGAACGCCCACAGCACGGCGGCAATCGTCGGCGCGACCGCGTACGGCCAGATCAGCAGCGTGCGGTACACGCGCGCGCCGCGGATCACGCGGTCGGCGCACGCGGCGAGCAGCAGCGACACGACGAGCCCGCCCACCGTGACGAGCGAGCTGAACACGAGCGTCGTGCGGAAAGAATCGAGATACAGCGGATCGGCGAACAGGTGCGTGAAGTTCGCGAGGCCGACGAATTCGCTCGACGTGCCGAACGCGTCCTGCATCTGCGTCGACTGCCACAGCGCGACGCCGGCCGGCCACAGGAAGAACACGGCGGTGATCGCGAGCTGCGGCGCGATCAACAGGTACGGCAACAGACTCGTACCGAAACGGGAACGGGATTGCATCGCGGATATCCGGTCAGGCGCAACGGAAAGATGGCCGTGCCGCCGGCCGGCGCGTGCATCCGTACGGATGCGACGCGGCCGGCGGCACGGTGCGATGCGGGCTCAGCCGCCCGACTTCTCGAAGCGGCGCAGCAGTTCGTCGCCGCGCGACGCGGCCGAATCGAGCGCGTCCTTCGGCGATTTCTTCTGCGCCCAGACCTGTTCGAACTCCTCGTCGACCACCGTGCGGATCTGCGGCATGTTGCCCAGGCGCAGCCCCTTCGTGTACGGCAGCGGCGGCTTGTTCAGCATCTGCTTGATCGCGGTTTCGGCGCTCGGGTTCTTCGCGTAGAAGCCCTGCTGGCGCGTGAGGTCGTACGCGGCGGTCGTCACGGGCAGGTAGCCCGTGTCCTGGTGCCATTTCGCGGCGACGGGCGCCGAGGCCAGGTACGCGAGGAATTTCGCGACGCCCTTGTAGGTCGCCGGATCCTTGCCCGCCAGCACCCACAGGCTCGCGCCGCCGATGATCGCGTTCTGCGGTGCGCCCTTCACGTTCGCGTCGTACGGCATCATGCCCGTGCCATAGCTGAACTTCGCGAATTTCTGCACGTTCGCGAGCGCGCCCGACGACGTCGTCAGGATCCCGCAGTCGCCGCTGTAGAACTTCGCCGACGCTTCATCCTTGCGGCCCGCGTACGTGAACGTGCCGTCCTTCGCCATCTGCTGCAGGAACGAGACGTGCGCGATCTGCTGCGGCTTGTTGAATTCGAGCACCGCGTCGCCGCCGTCAAAGCCGTTGTTGCGGCTCGCGAACGGCAGCGCGTGCCAGGCGCTGTAGTTCTCGAGCTGGATCCAGCCCTGCCAGCCGGTCGTGAAGCCACATGCCATCCCCGACTTGCGCAGCTTCTCGGCATCGGCCTGCACGTCGGCCCACGTCTTCGGCGGCTGGTTCGGATCGAGGCCGGCCTTCTTGAACGCGTCCTTGTTGTAGTACAGCACCGGCGTCGAGCTGTTGAACGGCATCGATACGAGATGGCCCGTCTTCGCGTCGCTGTAGTAGCTCGCGATGGTCGGCACGAACGCCTTTTCGTCGAGCGGCACGCCGGCCTGCTTGAACACGTCGTAGACCGGCACGACGGCCTTCTTCGCCTGCATCATCGTGGCCGTGCCGACTTCATAGACCTGGAGGATCGCCGGCGCGTTGCCGCTGCGATAGGCGGCGATGCCGGCCGCGAGCGCCTGGTCGTAGGTGCCCTTGAAGACCGGCACGATCTTGTAGTCGCTCTGCGACGCGTTGAACTGGTCGGCGATCGCATTGACCCGCTCGCCGAGCGCGGCCTCCATCGCATGCCAGAACTGGATTTCCGTCGCGGCGAGCGCCACGTGCTGCACCCCGAACATCAGCGCGCCGCCAAGCGCGATCGAACGAACCAGTGTCCCCGCAGGCTTCTTCTTCATCGACCTCTCTCCTATGAAAACGTTACCAACAGCGTGTGCAACATTCCCGTCGCCATTGAACCGGCGAAGTCTAGTGATCGTTTGTGACAGTCAGTTGTCGCTGATGACGAACAGGCGCTGATACTCCTTCAGCGCGAAGCGGTCGGTCATGCCGGCGATGTAGTGCGCGACGAGGCGCGGCTGCTGCGCGGCGTCGTCGGACTGGTACGGCGGCGGCAGCAGCCGCGGATCGTCGATGAACGCCTCGAACAGCCCGGTGACGACGCGCTGCGCCTTGCTCGCCATGCGCATCACCTTGTAGTGGCGGTACAGGTTCTTGAAGAGGAAACGCTTGAGGGCGGCCGCCTGCGCGGCGACCGATTCGCTGTGCGACACGAGCGGCGGCGCGGCGCGCACGTCGTCGAGCGACGCAGGTGCGACGCGCGCGAGATTGCGCGTCGTCTCGTCGATGAGGTCGACGATCAGCGTGTTGATGATGCGGCGCACCGTCTCGTGCACGAGACGGCGGCCTTCGAGGTGCGGGAATTCGGCGAGCGCCGCCTCGTAGTGGCGCTGCCACAGCTCGACTTCCGCGAGCTGCTCGATCGTGATCAGGCCGGAACGCAGACCGTCGTCGACGTCGTGGTTGTTGTACGCGATCTCGTCCGCGATGTTGGCAAGCTGCGCTTCGAGCGACGGCTGGCGGCCCTGCAGGAAGCGCTCGCCGAGCGCGCCGAGCTTGCGCGCATTCTCGCGTGAGCAATGCTTCAGGATGCCTTCGCGCGTCTCGAAGCACAGGTTCAGCCCGTTGAACGCGCCGTAGTGCTCCTCGAGCTCATCAACCACCGCCAGGCTCTGCAGGTTGTGCTCGAAGCCGCCATGCTCACGCATGCAGGCATTCAGCGCATCCTGCCCGGCATGGCCGAACGGCGTATGGCCGAGATCGTGCGCGAGCGAGATTGCCTCGACGAGATCCTCGTTCAGGCGCAGGTTGCGCGCGACCGAGCGCGCGATTTGCGCGACTTCGAGGCTGTGCGTGAGGCGTGTGCGGAACAGGTCGCCTTCGTGATTGACGAAGACCTGCGTCTTGTACTCGAGACGGCGAAACGCGGTCGAATGGACGATGCGGTCGCGGTCGCGCTGGAATTCGGTGCGCGCCGCCGGCGGTGTTTCCGGATGGCGGCGGCCGCGCGACTGCAACGCGTGTGCGGCATACGGAGCGAGATGGGCTTCCAGCGCCGCCAGCGTCGGCGGCTCGGCCACCGGCGCAGTGGATGCGCGGCCGGCTTCGGGCAATGTGCTGCTGGATGTCTCGCTCACGTCTCCTCCAGGTCAGGGGCGCCGGGGCATCCGGGCGGCCGTTAGCGGGTCGTCTGTGCCAGTGTAGCGAACACGGCTTCGTCCGGCGCCTGCGTGATCAGCGTATCGCCGAATCGCTTCAGCAGGATGAACTTGATCGCGCCGGCCTCGGCCTTCTTGTCGACGCGCATCAGGTCCATGTAGCGCGCATCGCCGAGCGCGGGCCCGCGGGTCGGCAGGTGCGCGGCCGCGATCACCGCATCGAGACGCTGCCGCGACGCTTCGTCGAGCAGGCCAAGCCGCACCGACAGGTCGCCCGCCATCACCATCCCGCAGCCGACCGCCTCGCCGTGCAGCCACTCGCCGTAGCCGAGCCCAGCCTCGATCGCATGGCCGAATGTGTGACCGAAGTTCAGGATCGCGCGCAGGCCGCCTTCGCGCTCGTCGGCCGCCACCACGCTCGCCTTGATCTCGCACGAGCGCTTCACCGCGTGCGCGAGCGCAGCCGGGTCGCGACGGTTCAGCGCGTCGACGTTCGCTTCGATCCAGTCGAAGAATTCCGCATCGGCGATCGCGCCGGTCTTGATGATCTCGGCGACGCCGGCCGCCAGTTCGCGGTCGGGCAGGGTCGTCAGCGCGCCGATGTCCGCGATCACGGCCTGCGGCTGGTAGAACGCGCCGATCATGTTCTTGCCGAGCGGGTGGTTGATGCCCGTCTTGCCGCCGACCGACGAGTCGACCTGCGACAGCAGCGTCGTCGGCACCTGGATGAACGGCACGCCGCGCATGTAGCACGCGGCCGCAAAGCCCGTCATGTCGCCGATCACGCCGCCGCCGAGCGCAACGAGCGTCGTCTTGCGGTCGGCGCGGTCGGTCAGCAGGCCGTCGAAGATCAGGTTCAGCGTTTCCCAGTTCTTGTATGCCTCGCCGTCCGGCAGCACGACCGTCGACACGCGCTTGCCAAGCGGCGCGAGCGCCGCGCGCAGCGCGTCGCCGTAGAGCGGATCGACCGTCGTGTTCGTGACGATCGTGACGGACGAGCCCTTGATGTGAGGCGCGAACAGTTCGGCGCGGCCGATCAGGCCGGCGCCAATGTGAATCGGATAGGCGCGGTCGCCCAGGTCGACGTTGACAGTAATCATGCTTGTAGCGGCTTGGCGATGACGCCCGCCAGTTCGAGTTGCATCAGCACCATGTTGACGAGACCGTTGACCGACGGACGGCCGGTCTCGATGACGAAATCCGCGCATTCGCGGTACAACGGGTCGCGTACCTCGTACAGCGCTTCGAGACGCCCTTTCGGATCTTCGGTCTGCAGCAACGGGCGGTTCTTGTCCTTGCGAGTGCGCAGCCACAGATCGTGCGGATTGGCGCGCAGGTAGACGACGATGCCGCCGCTTTTCAGGCAGTCGCGATTTTCCGGGCGCAGCACCGCGCCGCCGCCCGTCGCAAGCACGATGTTCTCGCGCTGCGTGAGATCGGCGATCACCTGCGTTTCGCGATCGCGAAACCCGGCCTCGCCTTCCATCTCGAAGATCACCGGAATGCGCGCGCCCGTGCGGGCCTCGATTTCGTGGTCGGAGTCGAAGAACGTCCTGTCGAGACGACGCGCGACCGCACGGCCCACGGTGGTCTTACCCGCTCCCATAAGGCCGACGAAAAATACGTTTGCATGTGGGTCCCGCGCTTGCAACGGCTTCCTCTGCTTCAATCTTGCTGGTGTGTGGCGCAGCTTACTGGCAAAGCGGCTGCCTTGTCGAGCCTGCGCCGGCGGCTTCCGGCCCTGTTTTTTCGGCATCCGCGCTGACCGCGCCGCGCGCATTGCAGCGCGCATCGACGACGGTCGGCGTGATGAAGACGACCAGTTCGTTGCGTTGGTCGCGTTGCGCGCGGTGCCGGAAAAGCGCGCCCAGAAATGGTATTTTGCCCAAGAGCGGCACGCGCGTCACATCGTTCCTGTTCAGTTGCTCATAGATCCCGCCGATCGCGACCGTCCCGCCGTTCTCGACCTCGACGCGCGTCTGGACGTGCTTCGTATGAATCGCCGGGCCGGCCGCCGTCGGCTCGCCGATACTGTCCTTCGTCACGTCCAGGTCGAGCACCACGCGCCCGTCCGGCGTGATCTGCGGCTCGACCTCGAGCTTGAGCGTCGCCCGGCGAAACTGCACGCCGCTCACGCCGTTGCCGACCTTCGCCTGGTACGGCAGCTCCGAACCCTGTTCCACGATGGCCTTGACGCGATCGGCGGTCACCACGCGCGGGCTCGAAACGATCTGGCCCCGCCCCTGCGCCTCGAGCGCGCTCAGTTCGACATCGAGCACACGGCTGAGCGGCGCGGCGAACAGCGTGAAGCCGGCGGTTGCCGCTTCGAAGCCGCCGAGCGGCCGCGCGGCAAGGTCGAGCGCGTTGCGCGCGCCGGCCGTGAACGTGCCGCTCTCGCCCGACGGCGGCCGCTCCTGCGCCCGCAGCGCGACGCGTGCGCCGAGATTGCGCGAAAAACCCTGCTCGCCCTCGACGATGCGGGCCTCGATCCGGACCTGCCGCGACGGCCGGTCGATCGCATCGATCAGGCTCGCGACCTGGTCGAGACGCGGCGCGAGATCGGTGACGAACAGCAGGTTCGTGCGCGGATCGGCCGCCGCGGCGCCGCGCTTCGACAGCAGACGCTGGCCGGTCGCACCGGCCAGCAGCCGTTGCACGTCCTGCGCGCGCGGGTAGTGCAGCGCGAACGTACGGCTCGAAAGTGGCTCCAGATCGGCGGCCCGCGCGTGCATTTCGAAGCGCTCGCGTTCGCGCGCGGCCAGTTCGGCCGCCGGCGTGACCCATATCACGTTGCCCCGCCGGGACATCGCGAGCCCGTGCGTATCGAGCAGCGTGTCAAAGGCATCGCGCCAGCGCACATTGTTCAGACGTAACGTGACGGTGCCGCGCACCTGCTCGCCGACGACGATATTGAGTCCGGTGAACCGCGCGAACGCGTCGAACGCGGCCGCGAGCCCCGCGCCCTGCAGATTCAGCGAGATCCGCCGTGCGTCGTCCGCATCGCCCGGGTGTCGGGCAGCAGCGTCGCCCATCCGGGCCGGCGGCGCCAACGGGATCGGCGGCCCTTCCAGCCCGGGTGCCGGGGCTGCGGCCTCCGCCTGAAGCGCCGCGCGAGCCGCCTGGTCGAACGGCGGCGGGCCGGCCTCCGTCGACACGGCGTTGTCCGCACCGTCCACCGCTCCTTGCGGCAGCGGCAGGCCCGGCACCGGCCTATCCGTCGATGCTGCAGGCCAGACGGCCGGCAGCGGCGGCAACGAGGCACTTGCGCCGGCCGCGCTCAAGCCGGCCCAGACGGCGAGCACCCGACATCCGTGCTTCATCATGGCCGCCTCCCGTCTTCCAGGGTGGCTCGGTATGCGCCGTCCGCCGTCTCCAGCGTCACGGCGACGGGATCGACTTGCACCACCCGAGCTGCCCCGAAGGTTTCGCCGGGCACCACGGCCGTGAACGCGCCGTCACCGTCATCGAACAACGCGAGACCGGCGCGCCCATCGCGAATCGTGCCGGCCAGGCGGGCAGCCGCCCCAGTCACTTCAGACGAATCAGCCTCGCCGAACGGATCGGCATCGGGCGCATCGGCCAGAACCAGCGTCTCCCCGCCCGTGAACATGACCGCCGGCAACCCCGGGAACACGTCGACAGACATTTCCACGCGCGCGGCGTCCTTGCCCCGTTCGACACGCAGCGCGGTCGGCACCGCCAGCACCGGAAAACGCGCCAGCCCGCCGACCATCTGCAGCAACGCGCGAAAGCCGCCATCCGCGACGATGCGCACCGTGCGCCGGCCGTCCGGTACCGCACCATCGGCGCGCAAAGGCTCGATCGATACGTCGCGCAGCCCGCTCGACGCGGCGCGATCAGCCAGTTCCAGCATCAACGCGGCCCATTCAGGCGCACGCGACGAGCGATCGCCGTGTGCCGCCGCCGGATGCCCGTCGCGTTGCCGGGCAGCGGCCGTCAGAACACGCTGCGCGTCGGCCTCACGCATCCGCGCCGCCGCCAGCAACGCTCGGCTGTGAACAAGCCCGCTCCAGTCGGCGGCACTCGCCAAATGAATGCCGCCCGCCAGCACGGCCGTGAACGCGAGCATGCAGCCTGCGATATGTGCAACCGCCGGCGACACGTGCCGCATGCCGCTCAGCCATTCATCGCCACGCCGTGCGGGCCGATGCGCGAGCGCCGCCATCATGCGCCACCTCCCGGGGCTTGCCGAGGCGGCATCGCTTCGTGCCAGCGCAGTTGAACCGAGAACCGGAAAGGCATCCCGCCCGTAGCGACAGGGGCATCCGAGGCAGGCTTCAACGCATCGATGTCGATCCGCCAGCCACGCTGCTCGCGCGCCGTTCATCGGCGCGTACCCGGTGTTCGTGATGAAGGTGCTCACGTTCGCGCTGTTCGCGGCCGCGTTCAACCTGCTGATCGGCTATACGGGGCTGCTGTCGTTCGGCCATGCGATGTTCCTC
>NZ_JAAGPO010000291.1:0-232 GCF_017104825.1 Burkholderia sp. Ac-20345
TATGTCGTCCGACTGTCTACCAGATGTGACGCATACACATATATCAAGAGTTGCACGTATATGTGTCATTAGTGTTGGTGAATTGTAGCGATGCAGCGCACGGTAGTATGGTCAGTACGTATGTTGAGTTGCGCATGCTAGAGTCTATCAGTAACTACATGTAACATATTTATCTTGGCTTTACTGATTTATTTCATTTACTATCAGGTTCCTTTTTTTTTTTTTTTTTTTT
>NZ_JAAGPO010000292.1:0-9552 GCF_017104825.1 Burkholderia sp. Ac-20345
TGGTCGTCGATTACCGCGAGGAGGATTTTGTCGCGGCGGCCCGTGCATTCGGCGGCGGCGCCGGGGTCGATTACGCGATCGACGGAATCGGCGGCGACGTGCTGACGCGCACGCTCGGCGCGGTCCGTCCGTTCGGGATGGTCGCGAGCATCGGGCAGGTGGCCGCGATCGGCGCGCGGCAGACGTTCGATCTCGACGAACTGGGGCCGGCGCGCTCGATCGCGCTGGCGCGGCCGAGCGTGCTCGGCTTCATCGCGCGCGACGTCGACGGATATCGGGAGGCTGCGCGCGCGACGCTCGAACGGCTGGCGGGCGGGATGCACGTGGAGATCGGCGCGCGGGTGCCACTCGAACAGGCGGCCGATGCACACCGGTTGCTGGAGTCGCGTGCGACGACGGGCGGGGTCGTGCTGGTGCCTTGACGGCGGGCGGAGGTGGATCGCGATGCGGCTCGACGCTCGCGTCGCGATCCACGGGAGCCTCAGTTGTGCTTGCGCAGCGGCGCATCCTCGACGAACCACGCGAGCACGAACGCGATCGCGATGACCGTCGCCGCCGCGAGATACACGACGTGCAGCGAACCGGCGAACGCATGCAGGTACGCGTCGCGCACGGCATCCGGCAACTGGTGCACGGCGGCCGGGCCGAGCGCGGGCGGCAGCTCCGTGCCGGCCGGCAGCGCATCCATCACCCGCGACTGCAGCCCGTGCGAGAACAGCGCGCCGAACGCCGCGACGCCGAGTGAGCCGCCGATCGAACGGAACAGCGTCGCGCCCGACGTCGCGACGCCCATGTGCCGGAATTCGACCGTGTTCTGCACGGCGAGCGTGAGCACGGGCATCACCATGCCGAGCCCGATCCCGAGCAGCGCCATGTACGCATACATCGTGTGCAGCGGCGTATCGAGCGTCAGCGTCGACAGCAGCGCCATCGCGATGCCGCCGGTCAGCGTGCCCAGGATCGGGCACATCCGGTACGAGCCGAGCCGCGAGATCAGCCGGCCGCTGACGATCGACGTCACGAGCATCCCGCCCATCATCGGCAGCAGCTGCATCCCGGCCTGCGACGGCGTCGATCCTTTCACGACCTGCAGGTAGAGCGGGATGAACGTGACCGAGCCGAACAGCGCGATGCCGACGACGAAGCCGATCAGGCTGACCAGCACGAAGGTGCGATGGCGGAACAGTTCGAGCGGCATGATCGGCTCGGCTGCGAGCCGCTCTTCATAAATGAAGCCGCCGATCGCGACGACGCCGAGCACGAGCGTCATCCACAGCTGCGGGGATGTCCACGGCAGCAGCGAGCCGCCTTCGCTCGTGAACAGGATCACGCAGGTGAGGGCGGTGGCGAGGAACGCGGCGCCCATGTAGTCGATCCGGTGCTTCACGTGCGCGGTGTGCGGCCGGAATGCGACGCCGATCACCGCGAGCGCGAGAAAGCCGAGCGGCAGGTTGATCGTGAAGATCCAGCGCCACGACAGGTGCTCGACCAGGAAGCCGCCGAGCAGCGGGCCGATGATCGTCGCGAGGCCATACACGCCGCCGAACATCCCCTGGTAGCGTGCGCGGCGATCGGGCGGCACCAGATCGCCGATCGCGGCCATCGTGACGACCATCAGGCCGCCGCCACCCAGCCCCTGCAGCGCGCGCAGCACGATCAGCTGCGTCATGTCCTGCGCGACGCCGCACAGCGCGGACCCCGCGAGGAACAGCACGATCGCGGCCTGCAGCACGATCTTGCGGCCGTACAGGTCGCCGAGCTTGCCGTACAGGGGTAGCACGACGGTGGACGACAGCAGGTACGCGGTGACGACCCACGACAACTGGTCGAGCCCGCCGAGCTCGCCGACGATCGTCGGCAGCGCGGTCGACACGATCGTCTGGTCGAGTGCGGACAGCAGCATGACGAGCAGCAGCGCGGCGACGATCAGCCCGGTCGGCGCGTCGCGGCGGGCCGTTTCGGCGGCCGGCGGAGTGAGGAGGGTGTCGGTTGTCATTGATATATCTGCCATGGCAGGGAATTGTGTCGAACTATAGCCATGAATAGTTGACTGGTCAATTTCTGCCCAGCCTCGATATGTTGCAGCCGTAACAGGAGATTGCCGGCCCGAAAAATTGACCGGGATCAGGGGAAAGCGGGGCCGGACTCAAGTTTTTTGCAGGCAAACCGTAATACAGAGTGCTGCGGACCGATTGCCGCGGCACTTTTCACCGCTCACGTCCCGTCATGAACCTGAACGCCCTGTTTTCCCGTTTCTCGATCCGTACGCGGATCTTCTCCACGCTCGGTCTCGTCGCCGTACTGCTCGTCGTATCGGGGCTGATCGGCCTCGCCGGCATGCAGAGCTCGAACCGTGCGCTCGACGAGGCCTATACGCAGCAACTGGCTGCGAAGACCGCGCTGTCGGCGGCCAGCCTGAACCTGACGATCGTGCGTACCACGCTCGATCGCGCCATGCTGCATCCGGAAGCGCCGGAAGTGCCCGATCTCGTCAAGAAAGCCGAGAGCTATCTCGCGAAGGCCGACACCGCATGGCGCGGCTACGCGTCGATGCCGCACGACGGCGACGAAGGCCCGCTCGCGAGCGGCCTCGACGCCGCGCGCCAGGCGCTGATCGGGCAGGCACTGAAGCCGATGATCGACGCGGTTCGCGATGGCCGCCGCGAAGAGGCGGACCGGCTGCTGATGTCGGTTGCGCCGCCGCTGTCGGTCGCGCTCACGCAGGCGACCGATGCGCTCGATGCGTACCAGGTGGCCCGCGGCAAGGATGTATACGACACCGCGCAGACCTATTACGGCTGGATGCGCGCGGGCGCGATTGCTGGTATCGCATTCGGCCTGGCCGCGTGCCTCGGCTGCGCGATCGGCCTGCATTACGCGATCACGCAGCCGGTGAACCGGCTGCTGTCGCACTTCCGCCGCCTGTCGGACGGCGACCTGACGTCGGAAGTGCGCTGGTCGTCGCGCGACGAGATGGCCGAGCTGGTCAAGGGCGTGACCGGCATGCAGCGCAGCCTCGCGGACACCGTGCGCCAGGTCAGCCAGGGTTCCGAAGCGATCTCGACGGCGACGCACCAGATCGCGGCCGGCAACACCGACCTGTCGCAGCGCACCGAGGAACAGGCGTCCGCGCTGCAGGAGACGGCCGCGAGCATGGAGCAGCTCACTGCGACCGTGAAGCAGAACGCGGACAATGCGGTGGAGGCGCAGGCCTGCGCGGATACCGCGAGCGAGATCGCCACGCGTGGCGCGACAGTCGTCGGCGAAGTGATCGGCACGATGAACGAGATCGACCAGAGCTCGCAGAAGGTCGCCGACATCATCGGCACGATCGAGGGCATCGCGTTCCAGACCAACATCCTCGCGCTGAATGCGGCGGTCGAAGCTGCGCGGGCAGGCGAGCAGGGCCGCGGCTTCGCGGTGGTCGCGGGCGAGGTGCGCACGCTTGCGCAACGTTCGGCATCGGCGGCGAAGGAAATCCGCACGCTGATCGGCGAATCGGTCGAGCGCGTCGCGACCGGCTCGCGGCTCGTCGGCATGGCCGGCACGACGATGCAGGACATCCAGCAGGCGATCGGACGCGTGACGGGCATCATGACCGAGATCGCGGCCGCGTCGAGCGAGCAGCGCGACGGGATCGAGCAGGTGAACCGCGCGGTGTCGCAGATGGACCAGGTGTCGCAGCAGAACGCGGCGCTCGTCGAGCAGGCCGCGGCGGCTGCCGCGTCGCTGGAAGAGCAGGCCGACGGGCTGCGCCGCGCGGTGGGGGCGTTCCGGGTGGCTTGATCGATGGTGGGGGCGGTTGAGAGCAGTGCGACCGCCGACTGCGTCTGTTTTTCGCCCCCGCTTCAATTCATTCGCGATTGTGGCGCCGTGATTGTGCCGACGCCGCTAGCGGGATGGTCAGACGTCAGGACCCGAGTCGAGCCGGATCGTCTCGCACAGCACCGCAACCTCTGCGCCACATGACGGCTCGAGTACGAGCAACGCCTTTCGACCGGCGTCGAAATCGGCCAGATACTGATTGAGCTGAGAATCGTCGACATTCGCTGCGTCGAAATCCTCCCTGCTGCCAATCCATTTCAGCCACTGGCGCACCTCTGTCTGCGAAAACGGATAGACGGGAGATAGCAGAAGGCGTGACACGACATTCTGTTGCGTAAAATCGATGATTCGCAGGGAAATGACGCCGGTGAAGCAAAAGGAATGGATTTCGCCACCGACTCGACGGAATCGAAGCCGCAACTCCTGATCGGCCGGACGATGGTCGATCGTGACGAGCTCGGCATCGTGGAAGGTCGGGATGCTGTCGGGCCTCATCATGTGTGCTCAAAAGAGGGGCAGTCTGGCGCGAAGCCAGTCCCACTTGGTTGGCGGAATCATCAAATATTTATTGTAGTTCGATTCATCTGTCAAATCGATGTAACGAACCAGGTTACCCTCATAATTCAAGGGCTGATGAAAGCTCTTTCCGTGGTACCAGTTGACGGAGAAGTATCGTTTCGCAAGAAGCTCTCCTTTTTCGCTGAAGACCTTCAGTTCTATTTTGTCGTTCGTCCCATCTTGATCATTTCCGCCGGTGCCGCACATCTTGAATCGATATGGAACTCCGTTCATGTTTTTTGTGCCGCCATCCAGCGTTTCCGGGCGATCGTAGAAATCGCATCGTCCATAGGCAGGCCGACTGAAATGAATGATCAGGCCTGCGCCGACATAAAAAATAATGGCTAAGCCAATGTATCTGATGGCTCTAGTCTGCATATCTCACCAAGCTCAAGATGAATTGGTTTATTCAGCCTCAGACGGACTGGTTTTGAATATATCATGAAGTCACTGCCTTGATGGTGCTTTTGCCGCCAGCGGTTGTAGTCTGCATTGTAGACGGGAAAGTAAACGTCGGAATCCCTGAATCGTCCAAACAAACTTCTCCGTGTGTCGACGGGTTTGTTGATGGCTCTTGCCCAGACGTCAATATCGGAGTTCCGTTTTGGTGAGCTGGATTTTGTCAGCAATGAGCCTGGTGAGATAATTACCCCATGTTTGTTCCAGTGCCCGAGGTATTGCTTGCCGTTGAATGAGTAATTGTCTTTGACGTAAACGTAGAGGTGTGTAATTTTTCCGGTTGCATTGAGGCAATAGAAATTGCCGGATTTTTCGTACCGAAAATACTTCTCTCCCGAAATTTCAACACTCCCTATTGCGGCGTAGATGTTGAAATTCGCCAGTGCTCCGGTGAGATCTGTGGGTGAAAAATTTTCTAGGGTGTCAAAGTTGCTTATCGACGACAACTGAAACTGCCAGTCGGAATGGAATTTCCGTAAATTTTCGATAAATACGGAAGTGTTGAAGCTGAGTGTTGGGTGTCTATCCAGAAAGAGATTTTTGATGAAGGGCTTGGTGATGTTTATTGCTGTCCTCACGGATCGCTCGCTATAAATATCATTCGCCAGGAGCTTGTCATACTTTTTCCTGACGCTCCCGAATCTCAAAGCCCAATCAAGAGTGACGTCGCCGTCATTCAATGGCTGAGCTGACGTTGGGTCGTCATTGTAAGTATGCGCAGGGCTCGCGAACCAGATTCGCGCAAGTTTGGCCGAGACCTTCCAGCCCAGATTGTCCATCGCAATCGGTACGTCTTGAAGGTCGAAGGGCGGCGGGTTTTCGCAGACTTCGGCGTCTGGTGGCTTCGGTGGTTCCTTGACCATCGCCTGATCGGTTTTCGGCAATGGGGCAGCTGCAGAACCCTGCCTGGTAACACTCGGCGCTTCGGGCGTCGGCTTGGGAAGAGGGGGCGGTGGCTTTTCCCCCGGCGCCAGTCTGTCGAGCGAAACGCCCTTCCGAGTCTCAATGGGAATGCATCCTCTGGAGCCCTGATATTCCTTCAGCCCTGATCCAAACAGTCCTTTCTGCGGTTTGTAGTACGGCACCTTCTTTACGTCGGCCATCGAATATCCCGTGCGCAGCGAATGGCCAGGCATCGTAACGACGTGCCGCACGGGGATAAACCATCAGGGGTCGCCGGAATCGCGAAGAAGGCGACCCGTTCAGGGTTTGGGGCGAAACGAAATGTGCCCGATTGTGTCGGCGCGTAATGTCGGGGATCAGGAGATCGTCCCCGTGCCGGACGAGCCGCTCTCCGGCGTCAACCCGCCCCAAGCTGCGCGGCCGCGCGTGACGACGCGACGATCAGCAGCTTCATCGTCGCACGCGTCGCACCGACGAACAGCTTGCGCGCGGCGCGCGCGTCGAGCGCGTCGAAGTCGACCTCGGTGAGGATCACGCACGGCGCCGACTGGCCCTTGAAGCGGTAGATCGAATCGAGCAGCACGTCGCCTTCGCGATACTCCGGGTTGCCGAACAGGTCGTACTTGCCGGTGAAGCTCTTGAGCCGGTGCGGGCCGAGCTGGTCGAGCGGCGCGAGCACCGAGCCTTCGCGGCCGCGATACGACAGCACCGCGATGTCCTGCTTGCGAAAGCCGAGGGACAGCGCGTGCGTGATCGCGCGCTTGGTCGCGTCGATGCAGGCTTCGGCCAGAGCGTCTCCCGACGCGCCTTCTTCCCCGTACGCCGACACCGACGGATCCGAACCGTCGAACGGGCTGCCCGAACGCAACTCGGCCGCGAGCGGCTCGACCCGGCCGACGATGTCGCGCACGAATTCGAGCAGGTCGCGCGGGCTGCGGTAGTTCGTGAGCGCCTTCAGCGTGACCCAGCCCGGCAGCGCGACGGGCTCGCGCATGTACAAATTCTGCAGCGGATCTTCCAGCCACCACCATGCGCCATCCGGCGCCAGCAAGCGCTCCAGGGCGGCCGCCCACGGCGCGTGGAAATCCTGCCCTTCGTCGACCACCAGCACATCGAAGTGCCAATGCTCGGGAATCGGCGTTTGCGCGAAGCGCGCTTCGAGCCGCTCGAATTCGCCGGGTACCTGGAAGTCGGGCGTATAGCCGCCGTCGCGCACGACCCAGTCGCACAGCTGGTGGTAGTTCGCGATCTTCGCGCCGGGCGGCGCGATGCGCGCGATGTAGTCGGCGAGCGGCCGGTTGAAGCACACGTAGAGCACGCGCTTGCCGGCCGCGACGGCATCGCGCATCGCCTGCACCGCGAGCTGCGTCTTGCCCGAGCCGGCCGTGCCGGTGACGCGCAGCCGGAACGGCGCGAATTCGAGCTGGCGCGCCCACGCGGCGAGCCCGCCCGACAGCCGCGTGACGAGCGTGCCGGCCTGGCCGACGAGCGCGCTCGTGTCGGGCGTGAGTGCAAGCTCGTCCGCGAGGAAATGGTGGAGTTTCGGTGCGTTCGGAAAGTGCTCGTCGTCTTCGGGCAGGATCTGCAGGATCACCTGCGCGAGCTGCGCCTTGCGCGACGCATCGACGATGCGGTCGGCCGCGACGCCGGCGATCGACGCGTCGCGGATCGAGTAGTCGGGGCAGTACAGCAGCGCCTCGACGCCGTAGACGCCCGCGCCGAGCGCAGCCGTCAGGCGCCGGTGCAGCGTTTCCTGCGTGCGCGCAAGCTGGATCGGGACATTGCGTTCCTTCTGCAGATAGACCTTCACGAGCCCTTTCGGCGTTTCGCGCAGGAAGCCGGCTTTCTGCTCGATCAGCAGCACGCGGCCGGCCGGGCTCACGACGACGAACGCCGCTTCGCCGAACACCGAGAACCCCTGGTCGGCGCGGGTCCAGTGCACGCCGTGATACACGGTGTAGCTGTCGGGCAGCGTGCGTTCGAGCGCAGCGAGCGTTTCGCGCTCGCGTTCGGCCGCGCCGATTGCGGCGAGGCTTTTCCAGTCGTCGGGGATGAGGCGGGCCATGGCGTCGGGCGGCGGATGCCGGCGTGGGCGTGAACAGGTGCGGCTATTGTACTGAGCTATGAACCTGTTCACGAACGCCGTGCCGCGCGGACGTCGACCGTCCGGGGGAGATGCGGCCCGGAGGTGTTACCC
Organism: Burkholderia sp. Ac-20345; assembly: GCF_017104825.1. Taxonomy (NCBI): domain Bacteria; kingdom Pseudomonadati; phylum Pseudomonadota; class Betaproteobacteria; order Burkholderiales; family Burkholderiaceae; genus Burkholderia; species Burkholderia sp. Ac-20345. Next base: position 7,943 of record NZ_JAAGPO010000292.1, read on the forward strand.
GCGTGCGAGCCGTTTCGCGAGATCGGCGCTGAGGATCGCCATGCGCGCGGGCTTTTCGTAGCAGACCACGTCGAACGCGCGGATCACTTCGCTGATGTCGGCTTCGCTCGCGCGGCCGGTGAGCAGGTCGCCCGTCAGCACGAAGATCGGCGCGCCCGGGTTGTCGGACGTGCGCACGGCCTTGATCGCGGTGGCGGCGGTGCTGTCGTCGAACAGCCACTCGGTCAGGACCGCGTCGAATGCCTGGCCCTGCAGCGCGTCGACGAACGGCGCGAGGCCGTCGAATGCGGCCGTCGCGAAACCCTGACGTTCGAGATAGCGGCACAGCTCGGTCGCGCTGACGCGATCGGGGTCGATCACCGCGACGACGAGCTTGTCGCTCTCCGCGCGGCGCGGATAGATCTCGATCTTGTGCACGTCGTACGCGTTCTGGTACAGCACGCCGGTGTGGCGCAGCACGCGCCAGCGGCCGTTTTGTTCATACGCGACGAATTCGGGGCGCGCGCCGGCTTCGAGCGGCGCGCCGATCCATGCGGTGCACGGAATCTCGGCGACGCCTGCGTAAAGTACGGCTTCCTGCGAATAGGCGCCGACCATGCCGGGGTCGAGCGTTTGCGCGCCGAACAGCTGCGCGGCGGGCTCGCCGTACGCTTCGGCGACTTTCTTGATCTGCGCGAGCGTCCAGGGGCTGCTGCCGCGCAGTTTGCGGTGGCCTTGCGAGAAACTCAGGTCGAGGATGCGGCACAGCTCGGTGGTCTGCTGGCGCTTGCCGATGCCGTTGCGGGTCATCAGCTCGCGCACGCGCTCGGCAACCGCGAGGGAATCCGTGGTGATTGCTTCAGTGGTCATGCTACGGGAACGGATCGTGACGTTCAGAACGACGCCTTGCGGCAGTCTCGACGGACAGTCTTCATGACGTCCAGGGGCGAGCCGACCGGCCACGCGCGGAAAAGATAACTTTACCGCAAAATGGTCGTTATTCAGCGCGGTGAAAGGTGCGTTTGTGTGAAAGGTGTGTCACGACGTTACCATCGCCGCCCGTATCCTGACGTATTAACGCCTGACAGGAAACAATGACGACAACCTATCCGCTGCACGATGCCCTGACCCTCGCCGACACAGCATTCCCGGCCGAAGCCGACGTCGTGATCGCCGGCGCCGGCATCATGGGCTGCGCAGCCGCGTATTACCTGGGCCTGCGCGGCCTGAAGGCCGTCGTGCTCGACAAGTCGCGCATTGCCGGGCAGCAGTCGACACGTGCATGGGGCTTCGTTCGGCAGCAGGGGCGCGAAGCGGCCGAGGTGCCGCTGATGATGGCCGGCATGCGGATCTGGGAGGGGTTAGAGGAAACCCTCGGTTTCGATCTCGAATGGCGTCAGGGCGGCTGTCTTTATATTGCGGACAACGAAACGGACTGGGCGTCGTTCAATGCGTGGCTCGCCGTCGCGCGCGAGTACGGGCTCGACACGCGCACGCTGACGCGCGCACAGATCGATGAGCGCGTCAGCGGCCTTTCGCCGCAGGCACGCACGCTCGGCGGGCTGTACACCGCGACCGACGGGCAGGCCGAGCCGCGCCGCGTGGCTGCCGCGTTCGCCGCGCGTGCCGCC
>NZ_JAAGPO010000293.1:0-9627 GCF_017104825.1 Burkholderia sp. Ac-20345
TACCGGTCAGTGCGCCTGCCGGGTTGCTGCCGCCCGTCAGGCCGCTCACGAGGTTCGTGATCGGGGCGATCGGGCTGTTGCCCGCCGCGCCCGACAACGTGCCGACGACCTGGTTCACGACGCCTTGCACCGGCGCCAGCGGGTTCGAGCCGCCGAGGTTGCCAAGTGCGCCCACGACGGAGCCGACCGCGTTACCCAGTGCGTTCGTGGCCGTGCCGACCGCATTGTTGTTGCTGAGCGTGCCGACGACCTGGTTCACGACGCCCTGCACCGGCGCCAGCGGGTTCGAGCCGCCGAGGTTGCCGAGTGCGCCCGTCACCGAGCCGAGTGCGCCGGTCGGCAGCGCGTTCTGCAGGCCGCTGACGAGGTTCGTGATCGGCGCGATCGGGCTGCCGCCACCGGCGCCGGACAGCGTGCCGACGACCTGGTTCACGACGCCTTGCACCGGCGCCAGCGGATTCGCGCCGCCGAGCGCACCCGTCACCGAGTTCAGCGCGTTCGTCAGCCCACCGGCCGGATCGTTGCCGAGCGTGCCTGCGAGTTGCGTGACGACACCTTGCACCGGCGCCAGCGGGCTCCCCGCGCCACCGACGTTGCCGAGCGTGCCCGTGATCGTGTTGACCGCGTTGCTCAGCGCGCCGGCCGGGTTGCCGCTGCCGAGCGTACCCGTGACCTGGTCGACGACGCTCTGGATCGGCGCCAGCGGGTTCGAGCCGCCGCCGATGCCGCCCAGTGCGCCCGTGACCGTGCCGAGTGCGCCGGTCAGTGCGCCTGCCGGGTTGCCGCTGCCGAGCGCGCCCGTGACCTGGTTCACCACGCCTTGGACCGGTGCCAGCGGGTTCGAACCGCCGCCAATGCCGCCCAATGCGCCCGTCACCGTGCCGAGTGCGCCAGTCAGTGCGCCTGCCGGGTTGCCGCTGCCTAGTGCGCCCGTGACCTGATTCACCACGCCTTGCACCGGTGCCAGCGGGCTCGAACTGCCGCCGATACCACCCAGTGCGCCCGTCACTTGATTCACCACGCCCTGGACCGGAGCCAGCGGATCCGCGCCGCCGCCGAGAGCGCCCAATGCGCCCAGCGCCCCCGTCACGTTGCCGATCGCACCGGTCACCGTGCCTGCCGGATTGCCGGCACCCAGTTCACTCGCCACCGTACCGAGTGCACCCGTCAACGCGCTAGCCGGGTTACCGTTATTGAGCGCCGTCGTTACCTGATTGACGACGCCTTGAACTGCGCCCAGCGGGTACGACCCGCCGCCGACATTACCCAGCGCACCGGTCACCGTGCCGAGTGCACCCGTCAACGCACCCGCCGGGTTGCCGCTACCGAGCGCACCCGTTACTTGATTGACGACACCTTGAACCGGCGCCAGCGGATTCGAGCCGCCGCCGATGCCGCCCAGTGCACCCGTGACCGTGCCGAGCGCACCCGTCAACGCACCAGCCGGGTTTCCGCCACCGAGCGCACCCGTTACTTGATTGACGACACCTTGAACCGGCGCCAGCGGATTCGACCCGCCGCCGATACCGCCCAGTGCGCCCGTTACCGTACCGAGCGCACCCGTCAACGCACCAGCCGGGTTGCCACCACCGAGCGCGCCCGTCACTTGATTGACGACGCCTTGCACCGGCGCCAGCGGGTTGGAACCGCCGCCGACATTACCCAGCGCACCGGTCACCGTGCCGAGCGCACCCGTCAACGCACCCGCCGGGTTGCCGCCACCGAGCGCGCCCGTCACTTGATTGACGACGCCTTGAACCGGCGCCAGCGGGTTGGAACCGCCGCCGACATTACCCAGCGCACCGGTCACCGTGCCGAGCGCACCCGTCAACGCACCCGCCGGGTTGCCGCCACCGAGCGCGCCCGTCACTTGATTGACGACGCCTTGAACCGGCGCCAGCGGGTTCGAACCGCCACCAACATTACCCAGTGCCCCCGTCACCGTACCAAGTGCGCCCGTCAACGCACCAGCCGGGTTGCCGCCACCGAGCGCGCCCGTTACCTGATTGACGACACCTTGAACCGGCGCCAGCGGATTCGACCCGCCACCAACATTACCCAGTGCGCCCGTGACCGTGCCAACCGCATTGCTCAACGCACCCGTCGCCGTATTCAGCGCACCGGTCAACGCACCTGCCGGGTTGCCGCCGCTCAGCGCCCCCGTCACCTGATTCACCACACCCTGAACCGGCGCGAGCGGCTGCACCGTGCCGCCGCCACCGCCGAGTGCGCCCGTCACCGCCCCCACGGCGCCCGACAGCACCTGGCCGGGATCGCCAAGCGACGTCTGGATCGCGCCCGCTCCGCCTGCCGCCACGGTGACCGAGCCCAGCGGAGACGTACCCGTCGCGACCAACCCGACCGACACGCTGTTCGTCGGCGGGTTGACGATCACTTGCGGGATCGGAAGCGTATCAAGGGCCCCCGCCATCGCGGAACCCGAAGCCAGTACCCCGAACACCGTCGCGACCGACAGCGCTACACCCGTCAATTTCAGATTGTGTCCCATCTTTATTTTCCCCATCTCGGTTGGCACAACGTTGATAAAGCATGGGGACGGATTGCACGAAGTGTGCCAATTCGAAAAAATGGATTGATTCGTCTGTTTATTGACGGGCAATAACGCTTTTTAAATCGGTTTCAGACGAAATACACGGCTCCGGCGCCGCAATCATCTGACAAAAAAGGCCGGCGGAACGCGGATGTAACGTAACGTTTGCGAGCCCCGTGGTAACGTGTTCCGGTACATTCCACGTAACATCGGAACACCCCGCCGCGACGGTGCGCTACACCATCACGACCGGCTGCCGATTACGCATTTCATCAATATGAAAATGCATTGATAAATCGCTGATTTGCTGATTTTCTTTATTTCGCGATTATCTTTCTTGCCGATTACGCAGATCATTTCCGATTGCGTGATTTCCGATAATTCGGATAGCAGACTGAAACATTGTGAAGGCGGCCGCGCCCCCGGCGCGCGCGACGCAGCGCGCGCCGCCGGATCAGCCGAAGCGCGCAGGCCGGTACGGATGGGGATCGATATAGGTCGGCGCGCCCGTCATCATTTCGGCGAGCAGGCGCCCGGTCGCCGGGCCGAGCGTGAGCCCGTGGTGACAATGGCCGAACGCGAACCACAGGTGGCGATGGCGCGGCGCGGGCCCGATCACCGGGCGCATGTCGGGCGTGCATGGCCGCATCCCGAGCCACGGTTCGGGATCGAGCCGCTCGCCGATGCCGAACGCGTCGCGTGCCAGCGGCTCGGCACGCGCGAGCTGCACGCCGGTCGGCGGTGCGCCGCGCAGCGCGATCTCGACGCCAGTCGTGAGCCGCAGGCGGCCACCTTCCATCGGCGCGACGACAAAACCTTCCTCGGTATCGCACACGGGCACGTTCAACGGCGCGCGCGTGGGCCGGTAGTGCATGTGGTAGCCGCGCTTCGCGCGCAGCGGAATCCGGTAGCCGAGCGGCTCAAAGACGTGATCGGACCACGGCCCGAGCGCAACCACGGCCGAGCGCGCCGAGATCGGCCCGTGCTCGGTACCGACCTGCCAGCCGTCATCCACCTGCACGAGCGTCCTGGCATCGCCGAGCACGAACGTGCCGCCGTCGCGCTCGAACAGCCGCGCATAGGCCTTGGTCAGCCCGCCCGGGCTCGACACGGTCTTCGGGTCCTGCCAGTGGAATGCGCCGCAGAACGCGTCGCTGACACCGGGCTCGCGCGCACGCAACGCACGTGCGTCGAGCACGGTCATCCGCAGCCCGTGCGCGTCGGCCACACGCTGCTGCGCGCGCGCTTCCGCGTCGAACAGCGCGGGCGAACGGAACGCCTCGATCCACCCGCCGTCGTGCACGAGCGGCTGCGCATCGGTGCGCGCGAGCAGCGCGTCATGCTCGACCACGCTCGCCGCGACGAGCGGCAGCAGGTCGCGCGCGGCAGCCGCCAGCCGCTGCGGCGATGATTCGCGCCAGAAGCGCGCGAGCCAGCCCGCATAAGCGGGCAGCGCGCGATAGTCCCAATAGAGATCGACCGAGCGGTTGCGCGCATAGCGCAGCAGCGTGCCGAGCCGGCGTGGAAACGCATACGGCACGACCGACGAGCGCTCGATCAGCCCCGCATTGCCGTGGCTCGTTTCCTCGCCGGGCGCGCGCCGGTCGACGAGCGCGACGCGCAGCCCGCGATCCTGCAGATGCAGCGCCGACGACACGCCGACGATGCCGGCCCCCAGAACGATGACGTCGAAATCCATGGTTCCCCGTACTGCGTCGAGATTCGATGCGGCACGCGCCGGCGCGGCGGCCGGCGCGCGGCGGTGGTTACTTCGCGACGATGTCGCGCTTGAAGTACTTCTGCGACAGCGCGCTGAGCGTGCCGTCCTTCTTCAGCGCGTCGAGCGCGCCGACGATCTTCGCCTGCAGCGCCTTGTCGTTCTTGCGGATCCCGAAGCCCGTACCCTCGCCGAGCGTCGCCGGATCCTTCAGCGGCTCGCCGACGATCTGGTAGTCGCGGCCGGCCGGCTTGTCGAGGAAACCGTCCTGCGCGGTCTGCGCTTCCTGCACGGCCGCGTCGAGACGCCCCGCGACGAGATCGGCGTAGATCTGGTCCTGATCCTGGTACGACACGACGGCCACGCCCGCATTGGCCCAGTGCGCCTTCAGGAAATCCTCCTGCGACGAGCCCTGCAGCACGCCGACGTGCTTGCCGCGCAGGCTCGCGACGTCGGGCCGCAGCGGCGAGCCGTGCTTGGCGATCATCACGATCGGCACCACGTAGATCGCCGGCGTGAAGTCGATGCTCTGCCGGCGCTTCGACGTGATGTTCATCGCGGAGTTGATCGCGTCGAACTTGCGCGCCTGCAGCGCCGGGATCAGGCCGTCGAACGAATTCTCGACCCACACGCACTTCATGTTCAGCTTCGCGCACACCGCGTTGCCGATGTCGACGTCGAAACCCTGCAGCTGGCCGGCCGGCGTCTTGCTTTCGAACGGCGGATAGGCGGCTTCGATCCCGAAGCGCAACGTGGTCTGTTCCGCATGGGCCGTGACGGCCGCGCAGGCAAGCGCCGCGGCGGCGCAGAGGGAGAGCTTCCAGTTCATGACGGTCCTTCCGTTCTGGATTGAGGCGATGAGGATCGGTACACGACGGCCCCCGCCGGGCGCCGGATCGGTATTCGAAGCAGGCGGCCGCCACGCGGCGACGCGTCGTGTCCTGCACGCGAAATATAGACTCAAAGTCTACTATAGACTATAGGGGATACGAGAATCGTGCCCCGATAGACGACGTCGAAGATTCGCCGATCGCCCCGAATGCCCTTGATTTCACGGTGTTTTTTCAAAACCACGCAGCGACACGAAGTCTCGAAAAGAAAAATTCTCCCGATTTCGTTTGTCTATATTAGACTTTTCGTCCATCACGAACACTGCCGGACACCGTCGATCGAGACTGTCCCGTCCGGCCCCGACCGGAGATGTCCCCATGACGCAAACCGCCCCGACCCTGCCGCTGACCGTCGACGAAGCCGCGGTGCGCGCGGCCCTGCCGTCGCTCGACGTGCTCGGCACGCTGCGCCGCATGTTCGCGTCGCTCGCCGCGACGCGCGCGGTGCAGCCGCCGCAAACGCTGACGCTGTTTCCCGACCAGGCCGGCGACTTCATCACGTATCTCGGCGCGCTCGCCGACGCGCAGGTGTTCGGCGCGAAGCTGTCGCCGTATGTCGTGACGGGCGGCAAGCCCATCGTCACCGCCTGGACCGCGCTGATGTCGATGCGCACCGGCCAGCCGCTGATGTGGTGCGACGCGGGCTTGCTGACCGTCGAGCGCACGGCCGGCACGACCGCGCTCGCGGTCGACTGCCTCGCGCCACGCGACGCGCGCCATCTCGCAATCGTCGGCGCGGGCGCGGTCGGCCTCGCGCACCTGCGCCACACGGCAGGATTGCGCGACTGGGAAACGATCCGCGTGTACTCGCCCGCACTCGCCGGCGACGCCGCGCAACAGGCGACGCTCGCGCAGCTCGATCCGCGCGCCCGCGCCGCGGCGAGCGTCGAAGCCTGCGTGCGCGACGCGGACGTCGTGATGCTGTGCACGTCGTCGGGCACGCCCGTGCTCGGCGACGGGATGCTCACGCGCCCCGCGCTCGCCACGTCGATCAGCACGAACGTCGCGCGCGCGCACGAGATCCCGCCCGCGTGGCTGCCGGACATGGACGTGTACTGCGACTACCGGCAAACGACGCCCGCGAGCGCCGGCGAGATGCAGATCGCGGCGGCCGACCACGGCTGGGACGCCTCGCGGATCGCCGGCGACCTGCCCGCGCTCGTCGCCGGCACCTGCCCGGCACCGTCGTACGCCCGTCACGCATTCTTCCGATCGATCGGCCTCGGGCTCGAGGACATCGCGATCGCGCACGCGCTGTACACGCACCTGACGCACGCATGAGCGGCACGCGCACTCGGGGCCGATACAATGGCGCAACCGCCGCGGCGGCCGCGCGCGGGCGCACGGGCATGCCGGCCAACGGTGCGCCGGCACGCCGGCCCGATGCGCTGCCCGGCCCCCGCCCACCCGAGATGGCGAACCCGATGCGCAAGAAGAAATCCCCCGTCAAAGACCTGCTGCTCACCCGCTATGCGCCGATCGCCGACGGTATCGCCGCGCTGTTCTTCCCGTACGCGGAAGTCGTGATCCACGACCTGCACGACCAGACCGTGCTGTATCTCGCGAACAACCTGTCGAAGCGCGAGGTCGGCGACGATTCCGCGCTCGACGAAATCGATCATTCCGCGCGCGAGCGCGTGATCGGCCCGTACGAGAAGCTGAACTGGGACGGCCGGCGGATGCGCTGCGTGAGCAACGTGCTGTTCGACGACGAAGGCCGCCCGGCCGGGATGATGTGCATCAACTTCAACATCGCGGTGTTCGACGAGGTGCGCGCGACGCTCGACCTGTTCATCAAGGGCGCGGGCGTCGTCGCGCAGCCGGACGAGCTGTTCCGCGACGACTGGCAGGAGCGCATCAACACGTTCCTGCACGGCTGGCTGCGCGAGCGGCAGGTCGGGCTGAACGGGCTCACGCGCGAGCACCGGCGCGAGCTCGTCGAAGCGCTTTACGCGGAAGGCGCGTTTCGCGGCAAGAGCGCGGCGAACTACGTCGCGAACGTGCTCGGGATGGGCCGCGCGACGGTTTACAAGCACCTCAAGCATCTGAAGGAAACGCAGGGCGACGCGTAACCGAACCACCCCGCGGGCCGCTGCGCCGGAACGGTCGGCGGCGGCCGGCATCGGCAATCGCTATCGGGACGCCGCTTCCGTGTCTATGCTTCGTGATACGCCGGGCGCCCGTTTCGCATGGCCGCATGGCCGCCCGGCCAGGACGAAGCGCCGAAGCACAAAGTGATATAGTCCCGGTTACACTTTTTTGCTGCCCGGAACCGCCCATGACGACCGCTCCCGCCCCGACTGCCCGCCCGACCCTGACCGTCGAAATCTGGTCCGACCTGATCTGCCCGTGGTGCTGGATCGGCAAGCGCCGCTTCGACGAGGCGCTCGCCGCGTTCGCACATGCCGACCGCGTGGACGTCGCGCTGCGCGCGTACCGGCTGATGCCCGGCCAGCCCGTCGAGCCGGTCGAGGCGATGCTCGCCGGCAAGTACCGGATGTCGCCCCCGCAGGTCGACCAGATGCTGCGCCAGGTCACCGACGCGGCCGCGAGCGTCGGGCTGCGCTACGACCTGCCCGGCACGCTCGTCGGCGACACGCTCGACGGCCACCGGCTCGTGAAGCTCGCGGAAGCGACGGGCCGCGCGCACACGCTGACCGAACGGCTGTACCGCGCGTATTTCTGCGAGCACGGCTCGCTGTTCGATCACGCCGAGCTGACCGAATTCGCGGTCGAAGCCGGGCTCGAGCGCTCGGCCGTCGAAGCCGTGCTGCGCAGCGGCCTGTACCGCGACGAAGTCGAAGCCGACGCCGCCCGCGCCGCGCAGATCGGCGGCCGTGGCGTGCCGCTGTTCGTGTTCGGCGGCCGCTATGCGGTGTCTGGCGCGCAGCCGGCCGACGCGTTCGCGCAGGCGCTCGACCAGGCGTGGCGCGACGGCATCGTCGAACTCGACGGCGGCGACGCTGCCGCCTGCGGCCCCGACGGCTGCGAACTGCCGGCGCGCTCGTAACACCCGTCGCATCCATCGCGCGCGTCCGGCCCGGACGCGCGACTACGCTTCGCTGCTGCCACAAACCGGCAGGAAGCCCGCGCGGGCGGGGTCTACAATGCATCCTTTCAAATAACTATCAGAAGGCTGCAAGCCCATGACCCACGGGATCCACGGCGAGAAGCGCTGGTACGCGCTGATCGTTCTCTGCCTCGGCGTGCTGATGATCGTGCTCGACAGCACGATCGTGAACGTTGCGCTGCCGTCGATCAGCACCGACCTCCATTTCACCGAGACGGCCCTCGTGTGGGTCGTCAACGCGTACCTGCTGACGTTCGGCGGCTGCCTGCTGCTCGGCGGCCGGCTCGGCGACCTGTACGGCCAGCGGCGCATGTTCCTCGCCGGCCTCGTCGTCTTCACGCTCGCGTCGCTCGCGTGCGGCCTCGCGCAATCGCAGACGATGCTGATCGCCGCGCGCGCGGTGCAGGGGCTCGGCGGCGCGGTCGTATCGGCCGTGTCGCTGTCGCTGATCATGAATCTCTTCACCGAGCCCGGCGAGCGCGCCCGCGCGATGGGCGTGTACGGCTTCGTCTGCGCGGGCGGCGGCAGCATCGGCGTGCTGCTCGGCGGGTTGCTGACGAGCTCGCTGTCGTGGCACTGGATCTTCCTCGTCAACCTGCCGATCGGCATCGCGGTCTATGCGATGTGCGTCGCGCTGCTGCCGCGCCTGCGCGCGCCGGCCGGCAACGCTCGGCTCGACGTCGCGGGCGCGATCACCGTGACTGCGTCGCTGATGCTGGCCGTCTACGGGATCGTCGGCGGCAACGAAGCCGGCTGGCTGTCGACGCAGACCGTCGCGCTGATCGGCGCGGCCGTCGCACTGCTCGCGCTGTTCATCGCGATCGAGGCGCGCGCCACGCATCCGCTGATGCCGCTCACGCTGTTCGCCGCGCGCAACGTCGCGCTCGCGAACGTGATCGGCGTGCTGTGGGCGGCCGCGATGTTCGCGTGGTTCTTCCTGTCCGCGCTGTACATGCAGCGCGTGCTCGGCTACGGGCCGCTTCAGGTCGGTCTCGCGTTCCTGCCGGCGAACCTGATCATGGCCGCGTTCTCGCTCGGGCTGTCCGCGCGCATCGTGATGCGCTTCGGCATCCGCGGCCCGATCGCGGCCGGCCTGCTGATCGCGGCATGCGGCCTCGCGCTGTTCTCGCGCGCGCCGGTCGACGGCGGCTTCGTCTGGCACGTGCTGCCCGGCATGACGCTGCTCGGCATCGGCGCGGGCGTCGCGTTCAACCCGATGCTGCTCGCCGCGATGAACGACGTCGATCCGGCCGATTCCGGGCTCGCGTCGGGGATCGTCACGAGCGCCGTATGCCGCCCGCTCGAAGAAAACTTCGAATCGCTCGAGAAATCGATCAGCGCGAACGCGAACAGCACGAATACGGCGAGGAACGCGAAGCGGAAGAAGATCTTCCAGCGT
>NZ_JAAGPO010000294.1:0-9394 GCF_017104825.1 Burkholderia sp. Ac-20345
TGCCGTGCGACGCGTCGGCCGCTTCGCGCCAGCCGCGCGACGGCCGCGCGCTGCGCGTCGAACATGCGGATATCGTCGCCGCGTTCGCGCGGCAGGCAGCCGCGTATCCGCATCGCGTCGCGCTGGCCGATGCGTCGGCGTCGCTGACGTTCGCCGAACTCGACGACGCGTCGAACCGCATCGCACGCGCGCTGACCCAGCGCGATGTGGCCGCCGAAGCATCCGTCATCGTTTGCATCGAGCGCTCGGCGCGCTTCGTCGTCGGCCTGCTCGGCGCGCTGAAGGCCGGTGCGCTCGCCGTGCTGCTCGATCCCGCCCAGCCGGCTGCACGACTGGCCGCGGCAGCCGCCGACTGTGGCGCGCGCTGGGCGCTCGTCGCGGATGTCGCTGGCTGGCCGGCCGGCAGCGACGCGCAGCCGCTCGACGTCGACACGCTCGCGCAGGACGCAACGCTCGCGCACGCAGCCGGCGTGCGCATCGCACCGCATCCGGAACAGGGCGCGTATCTGATCTATACGTCGGGCTCGACCGGCACGCCGAAGGGCGTCGTCGTGTCGCACGGCGCACTGGCCGACTATGTGCAGGGGATGCTCGACGAGCTCGCGTTCGCACCGGACGCGTCGTTCGCGATGGTGTCGACCGTCGCGGCCGACCTCGGCCATACGACGCTGTTCGGCGCGCTGTGCGCGGGCCGCACGCTGCACCTGCTGCCGGCCGCGTGCGCGTTCGATCCCGACCTGTTCGCCGAAGAAATGCGCGGCCGCGACGTCGGCGTGCTGAAGATCGTGCCGAGCCACTTGCAGGCGCTGCTCGACGCGCGTGTCCCGGCCGACGTGCTGCCGCGCCACGCGCTCGTGACGGGCGGCGAAACGCTTACATGGGCGCTCGTCGCGCGCCTGGCCGCGCTTGCGCCGGCGTGCCGCGTGATCAACCACTACGGGCCGACCGAAGCGACGGTCGGCGCGATCGCCTGCGACACGGCGTCGATTGCTGCCGATGCGCGCGATCCCGCGAACGGCGTGCCGCTCGGTGTGCCGCTGCCGAATGCGCGCGCACTGGTGCTCGACGCGTTCGGCGCATGCGTGCCGGCCGGCGCGACGGGCGAACTGTATCTGGGCGGGCCGGGCGTCGCGCGCGGCTACCTCGGCCGCCCGGCGCAGACCGCCGATCGCTTCGTACCCGATCCGTTCACGCCCGGCGCGCGGCTGTATCGCACGGGTGACCGCGTGCGCTTGCGCGTGGACGGCCGCCTCGCGTTCCTCGGCCGTATCGACGACCAGGTGAAGATTCGCGGCTACCGCGTCGAGCCGGGCGAGGTGAGTGCGGCCGTGCGTGCGGCCGGCCCGGTCGTGCAGGCCGAAACGCTCGCGATCGAACACGACGGCCGCCTGCGGCTCGCGACCTTCGTCGTGATGCGCGACGGTGCGAACTTCGACGAGGCTGCGGTGCGCACGGCGCTTGCCGCGAAGCTGCCCGACTACATGGTTCCTGCACAGTTTGTCGCGCTCGCTCGCCTGCCGGTCACCGCGAACGGCAAGATCGATCGCGCCGCGTTGCGCGAACTGGCGGCCGCGCCGGTCGCGACTGCATCCGGCGATGCACCGCAGGGCGCGGTCGAAACGGTGCTGGCCGAAGTCTGGCAGGCCGTGCTGAAGGCGCCGAAGGTCGGCCGCGACGACAACTTCTTCGAACTCGGCGGCGATTCGATCCTCGTGCTGCAGGTGATCGCCCGTGCGCGCAAGCGTGGTGTGCGCTTCACGCCGAAGCAGCTGTTCGACGGCCCGACGGTCGCCGAACTCGCGCGCATCGCGAAGACGGAGGACGTGGCCGCCGCGCAGCCTGCGGTCGCAACCGCTGCCAGCGCGCCGGTGACGGCGCAGGTCCAGACGCCCGCGCAGCAGCGCTTCTTCGCGCTCGATATTCCGCATCCCGGCCACTGGAACCAGTCGGTCGCGTTCGATGTGCGCGGGCCGTTCGACGCCGATGCGTTCGCGCGCGCCTTCGATGCATTGCTGACGCATCACGACGCATTCCGCCAGCGCTTCGCGCGTGGCACGGACGGCACGTGGCAAGCCAGCGATGCCGTGAAGCCGTACGACGCACTGCCGTTCGTCGAAGTCGCCGCCCGCGACGAAACCGATGCGCTCGCGCGCTTCGACGCGTTGCAGCGCCGTCTCGACCTCGGCCGCGGGCCGCTTGCCTGCGCATGCGCGGCACGCCTGCCGGACGGTTCGACGCGCCTCTATCTCGCGATTCACCATGCAATCGTCGACGGCGTGTCGTGGCGCATCCTGCTCGACGACCTGGACACGGCCTATCGTGCCGCATGCGAACGCACGCCGATCCGGCTGTCGCAGCCGGGCCTGCGCGCGGATGCATGGGCCGCACGGCTCGCACGTGCGGCAACGGAACCGGCATCGCCGTTCGCGGCAGAAACCGCCTACTGGGCCGGCATGGCGCAGGGCGACGACGTCGTGCCCGATCACCCCGACGCAGCGGCGACGAACGCCGATGCGGCCGTCGTCGTGCAGACGATCGACGCGGCACTGACCCGCGCGGCGCTCACCGATGCGCACGCTGCCTATCGCACGCAGACGATCGAACTGCTGGGCGCGGCGCTCGCACTGTCGCTCGCCGGCGCGAGCGGTGCCGCATCGTGCCGTGTCGAACTGGAAGGGCATGGCCGCGAGGCGCTGTTCGACGACGCGGATGCCAGCCGCACGATCGGCTGGCTGACGAGCCATTACCCGGTGACGCTGCCGGTCGCGGCCACGGCGCGCGACACGCTGTGCGCGGTCAAGGACGTCCTGCGTGCCGTGCCGCACAAGGGGCTCGGCTTCGGCGTGCTCGCGCACTACGGCGCTGCGGCGACGCGTGCGGCGCTGGCTGCCGTGCCGCGTCCGCGCGTCACGTTCAACTATCTCGGCCAGTTCGACGCACCGCGCGATGCCACGCTCGTGCCGCGCTTCGGTGGCACCGGCGTCGAGCGCGATCCACAGGGGCCGCTCGGCAATACGCTCGCGATCCACGCGTACCTCGATACGGATCGCGACGGCGCGCGCACGCTGAAAGTGCACTGGGTCTACGGCGCACCGCAATTCGAGCGCGCGACGATCGACGCATTCGCCGAACGCTTCGCGGCGGCGCTGCGCGAACTCGTCGAAGTGTGCGCGTCGCGGGTTGCGCATCGCGGCGGTGGCGCGACACCGGGCGATTTCCCGCTCGCGCAGGCCGCTGGTCTCACGCAGGCTGCGATCGAACGCACACCGCTCGACTGGCGCACCGTCGACGACGTGTATCCGCTGTCGCCGATGCAGCAGGGCATCCTGTTCCACGCGCTGTTCGCGCCCGGTCACGCCAGCTATGTGAACCAGCTCGTCGCGACCGCGACCGCGCTGGACGCCGACCGGCTCGCGGCCGCGTTCGAAGCGTCGATCGCGCGCCACGACATCCTGCGCACGAGCGTGATGCCGGACGAAGCCGCGCCGCTGCAGTGCGTGCACCGCCACGCGCAAATGCCGGTCGAGCAGCTCGACTGGCGCACACGCGGCGACTCGTTCGACGCCGATTTCGACGCATGGCTCGCGGCTGATCGTGCCCGCGGTTTCGACTGGCGCGAGCCGCCGCTGATGCGGCTCACGCTGATCCGCGTGACCGACGACGCATGGCGTGTCGTCTGGACGCGTCACCACGTGCTGCTCGACGGCTGGAGCACCGCGCGCCTGCTCGCCGACGTGCTGCGCGACTATCGCGACCCGGACGCCGTGTCGCCGTTCGCAAGCCGCCCGGCGCTGCGGTATCGCGACTTCATCGCATGGCTCGGCACGCGCGATCACGACGCCGACGAACGCTTCTGGACGGGCCGCCTCGCACGGCTCGACGCACCGACGCTGATCGCGGAACGCACGGCCGACCGCGCGGATGCCGAAATGGTCACGTGGCGCGCGGCGCTCGATGCCGACACGACGACGCGCGTCGCGCAGACGGCGCGCGCACTGAAGCTGACCGTCAACACGCTGGTGCAGGGCGCCTGGGCGCTCGCGCTGCAACGGATGACGCACCAGCCGGCCGTCGCGTTCGGCGCGACCGTCGCCGGCCGTCCCGATGCACTCGCGGACGTCGACTCGGTGCTCGGTCTCTTTATCAACACGCTGCCGGTGATCACGGCGCCCGCGCCGCAGCAACGCGCGGCCGACTGGCTGCAAACGCTGCAACGCGAGAACGCGGCTGCCGCCGAGCACGCACACACGCCGCTTGCCGACATCCAGCGCTGGGCGCGTGGCGCGGGCGGCGCACTGTTCGACACGCTGGTCGTGTTCGAGAACTATCCGGTCGACGACTCGGCGCGCGACGCCGATCCGCGCGCGCTGACGTTGAGCGGCGCGCGCAGCATCGAAGCGACCGATTTCGCGCTGACCCTCGTGATCGAGAGCGGCGCCGAGCTGACGATCGACTATGGCTACGACACCGCACGCGTCGATGCGCGACAGGTTGAAACCTGGCACCGTGCGTTTGCCTGCGCGCTCGATGCGCTGGCTCGCACGCCGGATGCGCTGCTCGGCACGCTGTCGATTGCCGATGACGCCACCCGCGACGCGCTGGCGCAGGACACCGCGCGCGCTTGGCCGGCGTCGCAGCGGCAGCCGCTACATCTTCAATTCACCGATGCGGTACGGGCGACGCCCGACGCGATCGCGCTCGAATACGCGGATGTTCACGGCGGCGTGCATCGCGCGACCTATCGCGAACTCGACGTCAGCACGTCGCGCATCGCGGCTGCGCTGCGCCGGCGCGGCGTGCAGCCCGACACGCCGGTCGCGCTGTGCGTCGAGCGTTCGTTCGACATGGTGATGGCGCTCGTCGGCGTGCTGAAGGCCGGTGCGGCCTACCTGCCGGTCGATCCCGACTATCCGGCGGAGCGCATCGCGTACCTGCTGCGCGACGCGCGGCCGGCGGTCGCGATCACGCAGGCCCACCTGCGCGAGCAGGTCGAGGCCGCGCTCGGCGACGGTGCAACGACGCAGTTGCTGACGGTCGCGGACCTGCTCGCCGATGAAACCGGAAACGACACCGCCGGTGCGACCGTCACGATCGACGACGCGCAGCTCGCGTACTTGATCTACACGTCCGGTTCGACCGGCAAGCCGAAGGGCGCCGGCAACACGCACGGCGCGCTCGCGAACCGGATCGCGTGGATGCAGCACGCATACCGGCTGACGCGCGACGACGTCGTGCTGCACAAGACGCCGTTCGGCTTCGACGTGTCGGTATGGGAATTCGTGTGGCCGCTGGCGATCGGCGCGAAGCTCGCGATCGCCGCGCCCGGCGACCACCGCGATCCGGCGCGTCTTGCCGCCGCGATCCATGCGCACGGCGTGACGGTGCTGCACTTCGTGCCGTCGATGCTCGCCGCGTTCGCCGCTTATCTCGACGATTTCTCGGCCGCCGCGCAATGCGACAGCGTGCGCCTGATCGTCGCGAGCGGCGAGGCGCTCGCACCCGAACTCGTCGCGAAGATGGCCCGGCTGCTGCCGAACGCGACGCTCGTGAACCTGTACGGGCCGACCGAGGCCGCGATCGACGTGTCGCACTGGACCTGCGGCCCCGACGATGCGCATGCGGCCGCGGTGCCGATCGGCCATCCGATCGCGAACCTGCAACTGCACGTGCTCGATGCCGCATGGCAGCCGGTGCCGGCCGGTGCGACCGGCGAACTGTATCTCGCGGGCGCCGGCCTCGCACGCGGCTATCTCGGCCGTCCGGCGCTGACCGCCGAGCGCTTCGTGCCCGATCCGTTCGTGCCGGGCGCGCGCATGTACCGCACGGGCGACCTCGCGCGCCGGCGTGCCGACGGTGCGCTCGACTACCTCGGCCGCGTCGATACGCAGGTCAAGCTGCGCGGCCAGCGGATCGAGCCGGGCGAGATCGAGGCATTGCTGCGCGCGGCGCCCGGCGTGAACGACGCGGTCGTGATCGTGCGCGACGAGCAGCTGATCGGCTATGTCGCACGCGGCGACGCGGGCCCGCTCGACCGGGCTGCGCTGCTCGACGCGCTGCGCGCGCAACTGCCGGCCTACATGGTGCCGTCGCAGCTGATCGAACTCGATGCATTGCCCGTGACGCCGAACGGCAAGTGCGACCGCCATGCGCTGCCCGCGCCGGTGCGCGACGCGGCAGCCGAAGTCGAGCTCGCGACCGATACGGAGCGCGCACTTGCCGAGATCTGGCAACGCGTACTGCATGTGGACGCAATCGGCCGCGACGGCGATTTCTTCCTGCTCGGCGGCCATTCGCTGCTCGCGACGCAGGCCCACGCGCAGGCGAACCTGCACTGGGGGCTCGCGTTGCCGCTGCGCACGCTGTTCGACACGCGCACGCTGGCGCGCTGCGCGGAAGCGATCGACGCGGCCTGCGCGGCGCGCGGCGAGACCGACGCGGCGAGCGCGATCGACGCGCTGCTCGGCGAACTGGAAACCCAATAAGGACGACGGATGACGAAGGTTCAACCCGACTGGCTCGCGCTCGCGACGCGTTTCGCGCAACTGCCCGACGCGCAGCGCGCGGTGTTCATCGACAAGCTCGGCGCGGCCGGCATCGACTTCCGCGTGCTGCCGATCCCGCCGCGCACGCCGCGCAGCGACCGTGTGCCGGCGTCGTTCGCACAGACGCGCCTGTGGCTGCACGCGCGGCTGATCGATGCGCCCGACGCGTATCACATCACCGAGCGCCTGGCGCTGACCGGCCCGCTCGACGTGCATGCGCTGCGACTGGCGTGCGACGCGCTGATCGCGCGCCACGAGGCGCTGCGCACGACCTTCGACGAAGCGCAGGATGGCGTCGCGCAAACGATCCACGCACCGTTGCGCTGCCCGTGGCGCGAGACCGATCTCGAAGCGCTGCCGGACGCACAGCGCACGGCGCGTGCGGAAGCCGTCGCGACGGCTGACGAAGCCGAGCCGTTCGATCTCGGCTCGGCGCCGCTCGTGCGTGCGCACCTGGTGCGCTTCGACGCGACGCATCACTGGCTCGCGCTGACCGTCCATCACATCGTGTCGGACGGCTGGTCGTCGGGCGTGATGCTCGAGGAACTCGCGGCGTTCTATCACGCGTACGCGTCCGACCGGCCGGTGCCGCTCGCGCCGCTGCCGATCCAGTACGCCGACTACGCGCTGTGGCAGCGCCGCTGGCTCGACGCCGGCGAGCGTGACCGCCAGCTCGCGTTCTGGCGCGACCGGCTCGACCCGCAACGCGGCGTGCTGGCGCTGCCGGGTGCGGCTGCACGCCCAGCGCGCCGCAGTGCGCGCGGCGCACGCCATGTGTTTTCGCTCGACGCTCGCGTCGGTGCGCAACTGCGCGCATTCGCGGCAGCGTCGGGCGCCACGCCGTTCGCGGTACTGCTCGCCGCGCTCGATGCGCTGCTGGCGCGCGCGACCGGCGATGCACGGATCTGCGTCGGCGTGCCGGCCGCGAACCGCGAACGCGCGGAAGTCGCCGGCCTGATCGGCTTCTTCGTCAACACGCTGGCGATCGATGTCGATGTGCCCGCGCACGGCGATTTCTCGTCGTTGGTCGCGCGCACGCAGCGCGCGCTCGTCGACGCGCAGATGCACCAGGACGTGCCGTTCGAGCAGGTGGTCGACGCGCTCGGCGTGCCGCGCAGCGCGAGCCACCATCCGCTGTTCCAGGTGATGGCCGCGTACGGCGAACGCCGCGCGCTGCCGGCGCTCGGTGCGACGTCGGCCGCGTTGCTGCCGTCGGGCACGCCGTCCGCGAAATTCGACCTGACGCTTTCGGTCGAAGCGACGCCGGACGGCACGTTCGACGCCGCATTCATCTACGCGCTCGACCTGTTCGAAGCGGACGCGATCGCACGGCTCGCCGCGCGCTTCGTCACGCTGCTGGCCGATGCACTTGCGCGCCCCGACATGCCGGTCGGCGATCTCGACTGGCTGCCAGCCACTGAGCGCGAGCAGCTCTTTGCATGGAACGCACCGGCGGGCGCGACCGAATCCGAACCGTTCGTTCCGGTGCATGCACGCATTGCCGCGCATGCGCAAGCACGGCCCGACGCACGCGGCGTGGCCGATATCGATCGCACGCTGACGCGCGGCGAAGTCGACGCGCGTGCGGCCCGCCTGGCGCGCCATCTGGTGGCAGCCGGCGTTCGCCCGGAAATGCGCGTCGGCGTTGCACTGCAGCGCTCGGTCGACCTGCTCGTCGCGCTGATCGCGGTGCTGAAGTCGGGCGCCGCGTTCGTGCCGCTCGATCCGGCGCATCCGCGCGAACGGCTCGCGCAGATCGTCGGCGACGCGAACATCGCGCACGTGCTGACCGACGGCGCGAGCGCCGCGTCGCTGCCCGAACTGCCGGATCTGCGCGTGTGGCGTGCCGATGAAGTCGATGCACTCGACGCAGCCGCGCACATCGTGCTGCCGGACGTGCTGCCGGGCCACGCGGCCTATGCGATCTACACGTCGGGCTCGACCGGCAAGCCGAAGGGCGTGATCGTCGATCATGCGTCGTTCGCGCTGCATTGCGCGGCGATCGCCGAGCGCTACGGCGCGGGCGAGAACGACGTGTTCCTGCTGTTCCAGTCGGTCAACTTCGACGGCGCGCATGAAGGCTGGTTTTCGCAATACATGTCGGGCGCCGCCGTGTCGGTGACGGCCGACGTGCTGTGGCCGCCCGCGCAGACCTGCGCGATGATGGTCCGCGACGGCGTGACGATGACCTACGTGCCGCCCGGCTGCGCCGCGCAGCTCGCCGAATGGGCGCTCGCGCACGGTGCGCCGCCGACGCTGCGTTCGCTGACGGTCGGCGGCGAGGCGACGTCGCGCGAAGCGTTCGCGATGCTGCGCCGCGCGCTGCCGAACGTGCGCGTGGTCAACGGTTACGGCCCGACCGAGACGGTCATCACGCCGACGCTGTGGATGTTCCGGCCCGGCGACGATCTCGCGAAGCTCGGCGACGCCGCGTACCTGCCGATCGGCACGCTGGTCGGCGCACGCACCGCGCATGTGCTCGACGAGCGTCTGCATCCGCTGCCGGTCGGCGTGATCGGCGAACTGTATCTGGGCGGCGAGGGGATCGGCGTTGCGCGCGGTTATCTCGACCGCCCGGCGCTGACGGCCGAGCGCTTCGTGCCCGATCCGTACGGTGCGCCGGGCGCGCGGCTGTACCGCACGGGCGACCTCGTGCGGCGTCGCGCGGACGGCGTGTTCGACTTCATCGGCCGCGTCGACCACCAGGTGAAGCTGCGCGGCCTGCGCATCGAACTCGGCGAGATCGAGGCCCAGCTTGCCGCGCATGACGCGGTGCGCGAAGCCTGCGCGGTCGTGCACGGGCAGGGCGCGCTCGCGCAGCTCGTTGCATACGTCGAGCTGACCGCCGACGC
>NZ_JAAGPO010000295.1:0-9163 GCF_017104825.1 Burkholderia sp. Ac-20345
TGTTCGCGGGCGCGCTCGCGGTCGCGGCGCTCGTGTACCGGCTCGCCGCGTCGCGCGGCCGTCTCGCGCTGCCGCTGCTGCTGCTCGCCGGCATCGCGATCAACGCGCTGGTCGGTGCAGCGATCGGTCTGCTCACGTTCGTCGCCGACGACGCGCAATTGCGCTCGCTGACTTTCTGGAGCCTCGGCAGCCTCGGTGGCGCGCAATGGTCCGCGCTGGCGGCCGTCGCGCCGTGCGTCGCGATCGGCTGCGTGTTGCTCGCGCGTGAACGCGACGCGCTGAATGCATTGCAGCTCGGCGAAACCGAGGCGCTGCATCTCGGCGTACCGGTGCAGCGGCTGAAGCGGCGCGTGCTCGTCGCGGTCGCGCTCGCGGTCGGCGCACTGGTGTCGTGCGCGGGCATCATCGGCTTCATCGGGCTCGTCGCGCCGCATTGCGTGCGCCTCGCGTGCGGCCCCGACCAACGGGTTGTGCTGCCCGGCGCCGCGCTGCTCGGCGCGCTGCTGACGCTCGCCGCCGATCTCGCCGCGCGCACGGTTGCCGCACCCGCGGAAATTCCGCTCGGCGTGCTGACCGCGCTGCTCGGCGCACCGTTCTTTCTCGCGCTGCTGTGGAAGAGCCGCGGCGCGCTCGGCGGCTAACCCTTCCCTCACGACGACCATGCTGACCGCCCATCACCTCGACGTCGCCCGTCGACACAATGCGATCCTGCGCGACCTGTCGCTGTCGATCGAACCCGGCCGCGTGACCGCACTGCTTGGCCGCAACGGCGCGGGCAAGAGCACATTGCTGAAGACCTTCGCCGGCGAACTCACCGGCAGCGTCGCGCCGAACGGCGTGCGCGTGACCGGTGACATCACGCTGAACGGCGAACCGCTCGCGCGCATCGACGCGCCGCGGCTCGCGTGCCTGCGCGCGGTGCTGCCGCAGGCCGCGCAGCCGGCGTTCCCGTTCAGCGTCGACGAAATCGTGCTGCTCGGCCGCTATCCGCATGCGCGGCGCAGCGGTGCGACGTCGCATCGCGACCGCGACATCGCATGGAGCGCGCTCGAACGCGCGGGCGCCGATGCGCTCGTCGGCCGCGACGTCACGACGCTGTCGGGCGGCGAACTCGCACGCGTGCAGTTCGCTCGTGTGCTCGCGCAGCTGTGGCCGGACGATGACGCGCAGGAAAGCGGCCCGCGCTACCTGCTGCTCGACGAGCCGACCGCCGCGCTCGATCTCTCGCATCAGCACCGCCTGCTCGAAACCGTGCGCGCGGTTGCGCGCGAATGGCAGCTCGGTGTGCTCGCGATCGTGCACGATCCGAATCTCGCCGCGCGGCACGCGGATACGATCGCGATGCTCGCCGACGGCACGATCGTCGCGCACGGCACGCCGCGCGACGTGATGACGCCGGCCCATATCGCGCAGTGCTACGGGTTCGCGGTGAAGATGGTGGAGACCGGCGACGGCGCGCCGCCGGTGATGGTGCCTGCGTAACGCGGGCGGGCGCCGCATGGTCATTGCGGCGCGCTCTATCCTGTCTTATCGATAGCAACGACTTTCACAACGCATCATTCGCACTTCGCGCATCCCCTTCGAGGAGACCCACGTGCCGCTTCCGATGACCCGCATCATCCTGTACGTTCAAGACGTCGCGTTGCTGAAGGCGTTCTACCAACAGCATTTCGATCTGCCCGTCGTCGAGGAAATCGAAAACGAGTGGGCCGTGCTCGGCGCGGGCGCCATTGAACTCGCGCTGCATCTCGCCGGCCCGGCGTTCCGCCACGCGGTGCCTGCTGATGCGGAAGCGCGCGCGGAAGCCAGCCACGTGAAATTCGTGTTCTCGATCGGCCAGGACATCGGCGCGCATCACGACCGGCTGGCCGACAGCGGCGTGACGGTGCGCGATCTCAAGCGCTACGACGGGTTCGCGTACACGATGTACGACGGCATCGATCCGGAAGGCAACGTCTTTCAAGTGATGCAGGCTGACTGACGTTCCGTCCGGCCCGGGTGCTCACAGGAGTGCCCGTGCCAGCTTGATCCGTGCCCGCGCGCCGCGCGGGCGGCACGCCTTCCCGCTCAATGCCCGACGTCCGCCGCGCCGAACGTCCGCATCTTCCAGCCCAGCCGCGCGGCAAGCATCCGCATCGCGAAGCCAGCCACGAGCGCGACCACCGTCGCGCCCCCGACATCGACGCCAAGGTACTGCATCCCGACATACAACGCGCCCGTGACGAACGCGACGCTCGCGTACAGTTCCTCGCGCAGGATCAGCGGCATCTCGTTGCACAGCAGGTCGCGCAGCATCCCGCCGCAGACGCCCGTGATCGCGCCGGCCAGCACGAC
Source organism: Burkholderia sp. Ac-20345 (assembly GCF_017104825.1). NCBI lineage: Bacteria > Pseudomonadati > Pseudomonadota > Betaproteobacteria > Burkholderiales > Burkholderiaceae > Burkholderia > Burkholderia sp. Ac-20345. The sequence continues at coordinate 2,335 of NZ_JAAGPO010000295.1, forward strand.
GATGATCGGCGCGGTGCCCGTCGATGCGCCGATATCGCAGCCGATGATCGTAAACGCCGCGAGGCCGATCGCGTCGACGGTGACGAACAGCGTCTTCATCCGCGTGACATGCCGCGCGACCCACGACGCGACGGTCGCCGCGACGAGCGTGATCACCAGGTACTCGGGATGTGCGATCCAGCCGAGCGGATAGTGGCCGAGCAGCACGTCGCGCACGGTGCCGCCACCGAGCGCCGTCACCGCGCCGACGAGCGCGAGCCCGAAGCGGTCCATCCCGCGACGCATGCCCATCAGCGCCCCCGACATCGCTTCCGCGACGATTGCAATCAAGTAGAGCGTATGCATGGTGCGCGTCAGTCATCCGTCCGGAACAGGTCGAGCACGCGTTCGCGCTCGGCCGCATCGACCGCGGCCGGCATCGGCTCGGCAGGCTTGCCGTGGTCGACCGGCGCGTCGGACACATCGGCCGCCCCCGCCCCGCCGCACGCGAAGCGGCTGCGGATGTACGACGGCACGTCGGCCGTGCATGTGCCGCGCGTGTATTCGGCGTAGACGAAGTCGCCGTCGACGAGCGCGACGTCCTGCGGCGGCGTTGCCTCGACCGGTGTACGCCCGTCGACGGCCGTCTTCATGTAGTCGAGCCAGACCGGCAGCGCCAGCGATGCGCCGGTCGCGCGCCCCATCGAGCGCGGCGTGTCGTAGCCGAGCCACGCGACCGCGACGACACCCGACGAGTAGCCGGCGAACCACACGTCCTTCGACCCGTTCGACGTGCCCGTCTTGCCGGCCGCGTCGTCGCGGCGCAGCGCAAGCGCGCCGCGCGCGGTGCCTGACTTCACGACGTCGCGCAGCATGCTGTCCATCACGAACGCATTGCGCGCCGACACGACGCGCTCGCCTGCCGGCGCCGTCGCCTCGTACATCGCGCCGCCATGACGCTGCTTCACCGACAGGATCAGGCGCGGCTCCATCCGCGTGCCGCCGTTCGCGAACACGCTGTATGCACTCGCCAGTTCGAGCGGCGTCACGGCACCCGCGCCGAGCGCGAGCGGCAGCGACGCCGGATTGCGCTGCGCGTCGAAGCCGAATTGCACCGCGTGCTGCTGCACGTAGCGCGCGTCGGTGGCCTGCATCAGGCTGACCGCGACGAGGTTCTTCGAGCGCATGAGCCCGCGCCGCACCGGGATGAAGCCCTCGTAGTTGTTGGCGAAATTGCGCGGGCGCCACGGCCGCGCTCCGGTTTCCTCATGGGTGAGCGTGCGCTGCGTATCGTCGACGAGCACGCCCGGGAAGTAGCCCTTCTCCAGCGCCGCCGAATAGACGAACGGCTTGAAGCTCGAGCCCGGCTGGCGATACGCCTGCAGCGCATGGTCGAACACGTTGCGGTTGAAATCCGCGCCGCCGACGAGCGCGAGCATGTCGCCCGTTGCCGCGTCGAGCGATATCAGTGCGCCTTCAAGCCCGCTGCGCGCATCGCGCTTCGCGCGCGGCTGACGGCTCAGCGTACGTTCGAGCGACGCTTCGGCCGCGCGCTGGTCGCGCATCGAGATCGTCGTCGTCACGTCGAGGCCGAGCGTATAGGCGTCGTCGTGAAAACGCTCGACCATCATCCGGCGCGCGCGCTCGGCAACGTACGGCGCCGCGATGATCCCGGGCGGCGGCGTGGTGGCCAGCGCGATCGGCGCGTCGACGGCCACGCGGTACGTCGCGTCGTCGAGCTGGCCGAGCGCATGCATGCGGCCGAGCACGTAGTTGCGCCGCGCGGTCGCGCGTGCCGGATTGACGACCGGGTTGAACGCGGACGGCGCCTTCGGCAGCCCCGCGAGCACGGCCGCCTCGCCCGCGCTCAGCGCGTCGAGCGGCTTGCCGAAATACACGTTCGCGGCCGCCGCGAAACCGTACGCGCGCTCGCCCAGATAGATCTCGTTCATGTACAGCTCGAGCAGCTTGTCCTTGCTGTATTCGCGTTCGAGCTTGGTCGCCATCAGGATCTCGGCGAGCTTGCGGCTCAGCACCTTGTCGCGCGTCAGGTAGAAGTTGCGCGCGACCTGCATCGTGATCGTGCTGCCGCCCTGCCCCGGCTGCCCGGTCACAACGTTCGCGAACGTCGCGCGCGCGAGGCCGCTGAAATCGACCGCGCCGTGCTGGTAGAACTTCGCGTCCTCGGCCGCGAGCAGCGCCTGCCGCATCAGCGGCGGGATGCGTTCGAGCGGCACGAACTCGCGCCGCTCGACGCCGTATTCGGCCAGCAGGTCGCCGTCGCGCGAGAAGATCCGCAGCGGCAGCGCGGGACGATACACGGCGAGGTGCTCGACGGACGGCAACTGCGTCCAGATGCGCTGGATCGTCCATGCGCCGATACCCGCGCATGCGACCGTCAGGCCGAGCAGCGCGCCCGCGAGCGTGCGCCATACGCGGCGGCGGCGCGGCGGCGGTGCGGGTGGTGGTGGCGGGGATGCGGCGTGGTCGGTCATGTCGGGCTCCTTCTTCGATGCTGCGACGGCCGGTGCGCGAGAGGCACCGACTGGTCACGAAAGGCGCGCATTGTCGAAGGGATGGCGCGAAACCGGAACATTCTTTAGCCAAAGTTTGGCTGGCTAAATTTTATTTAGGAAAGTACGCCGCGGCCGTTCACGTCACACCTGCGACCGCGTGACGCACTGTCGGACGAACCGCGCTGCGCGCGATCCGGTTCGGCTGTAGCATCGTGTGATGTTCGATCGATACCTCGGCCTGTGGGGCCTCGTTCCCGACGGCGGCCCGATCCTGACCGCGAGCGGCGGCCTGCTGCCCGTTGTCTGGCAGGGCCGGCCCGCGATGCTGAAGGTCGCCACCTGCGACGAAGAGCGCCGCGGCAATGCGCTGATGACCTGGTGGAACGGGCAAGGCGCCGCGCAGGTGTGGCAGCACGACAGCGATGCGGTTCTGCTCGAACGGGCGCAGCCGGAACCGACGCTGGCCGGTTTTTCGGCATCGGGCCACGACGACGACGCGATGCGCATCGCGTGTGATGTCGTCGCGCGGTTGCACGCGCATCGTGCTTCGGCACCGCCTGCGGTCGTGCCGTTGTACGACTGGTTCCATGCGCTGCTGTCGGATGCTTCTGGCAACGACGTGCTGCACCGCTCGGCCACGGTCGCGCGCCAGTTGCTGGCCGAGCCGCCCGTCGACGAAGTCGTCCTGCACGGCGACATCCATCACGGCAACATTCTCCATTTCGGCGATCGCGGCTGGCGTGCGATCGATCCGAAAGGGCTGCACGGCGATCGCGCATTCGACTACGCGAACCTGTTCTGCAATCCCTCGCACGACGTTGCGGTCGATCCTGTTCGCTTCGAGCGGCGCGTCACGATCGTGGCCGACGCCGCGCAGTTCGACCGGCACCGGCTGCTGCAGTGGATTCTCGCGTGGTCGGGCTTGTCAGCGGTGTGGCTGATCGAGGACGGCCTGCCGCCCAATACAAGGCTGCAAGTTGCGACACTTGCGGCGGCCGCACTCGGCCTGTAGCAATACGCATCGTCCATGAAAACAGGTTCTTCATGAGTATCCGGAGAACGCGGGGAAGACCGACGGCGCTCGCGCCAGAAGGGGATGTTCGACAAGGGTGCGGGAATCATCGACAATCATTGCGACCGATCAAGACGCATTCGACTGACGACTACTGACCTGATCGAGGTTATCGGGTGCGAAACCGCAGATTGCAATAGAGGCCATCATTGAACCCGGCCTGGTGCCTCCCTCCGCCGTCTACGGGCGGATGCGAGCAGGGTGCACAAATGCTGCGATGGGCGACCGAACCATTCCTCGATGTTCCTTGTATCCGGCGTATCCAGGCTTTACGAAACTTCTCACGGCCCGACCTGACGTGTGGCGCCGGCAGGGTGGCCGGCGGCGCTCGAATGAAGTTGAGGCCGTTGTTCGCGACGGTCCGCTTAGATAACCATTCCAACAAGGGCAAAACAATGATGACTCCCAGCGATGGCCTGACCAGTCCAGCACGTCTCCTGCGGCTCGCCTCGTGGGTGATTGCGATCATCTTTGCCGTCTTTCTGAACATGCTCGGCAGTCTCGTGATTCGCGACATGGCCTTCGCTCCGAGGGGCGGGCCGCCCGTCGTCGAGCAATTCGCGGATGCTCCAGCGAAGGCGCGGCTGGACGCGGCACGGCGCGATCTGCGGGCGCAGCACGACACGCTTGCCGAGAAGGCCGACGCAATGGAAGTGGCACGCGGACGTGCGGCGAAGGAGTACGCGGCCGAGAAAGAAAGTTTCCGCAACTGGCTGGCAACCCGCTCGGTGACGGGAGACAGTGCGAGGGACCCGGACATTCTGGCGAGAACTCGCAAGCTGGATACGCTCCAGGCAGTGGTCGTCAACTGGCAGCATCAGATCGATGCGATCGGCGACCAGCAACGGGCACTGGCATCGCGGCAGACTCAAGTGGACACGCAAATCGCCGACGCGGACGCGGCAGCCGAACGGCGCTTCGAAACGGCGGAACGGCATTACGAGTTGCAGGTGTTCGGACTGCGGCTTGCGCTCACCTTACCGATACTGCTGATTGCGATCTGGCTGTTCATGCGCTATCGCAAGATGCGCTACTGGCCTTTCGTGTACGGCTTTGGCCTGTTTTCACTGAGTGCATTTTTCATCGAACTGGTCCCATACCTGCCGAATTTCGGCGGCTATGTCCGGGTCCTGGTCGGCATTGCGCTCACGGTGTTCGCCGGCCTTTACATGATGAAGGCCTTTCAGCGCTATGCCGAACGCAAGCGGCTCGAATTGCAGCAGGATCAGGGAGAACGTGCGCGCACGATCGGATACGAAAAGGCCGTTCGCTCACTCGAAAAAAAGCGCTGCCCGTCATGCGACAAGCAATGGAATCTCGGCGGCGACGACTCCACGTTCTGCGTGCATTGCGGATTGAGGCTCTTCAACGTATGCGGATGCGGCGGCCGGAATTTCTTCTTCTTTCCGCATTGCCATCAATGTGGTGCTACGCAGGGCAATGAGCCGCCAGCGGCATCCGACTGACGGTCGGTGTGCTTGCAACACGCACCGGCTGGATTCCGGCTTTTAATCCACGAAGAACCTGAAAAAAAACCCGCCGGCATTCCCCGGCGGGCTTTCACATCCAACTGCTTCCTCAACGCTTAGCGCGCCGGGTTCAGCAACAGGTTCATGTGACGGTTCACATCCTTGTACAGCAGATAACGGAAGCGGCCAGGCCCACCCGAATAGCATGCCTGCGGGCAGAACGCGCGCAGCCACATGAAGTCGCCCGCTTCAACCTCGACCCAGTCCTGGTTCAGGCGATACACGGCCTTGCCTTCGAGCACATACAAGCCGTGCTCCATCACGTGCGTTTCAGCGAACGGAATCACGCCGCCCGGCTCGAACGTCACAATGTTCACGTGCATGTCGTGGCGCATGTCGCTCATGTCGACGAAGCGCGTCGTCACCCATGCACCGTTGGTGCCCGGCATCGGGATCGGCTCGACGTCCTGCTCGTTGGTCACGAAGGCTTCCGGCAGCGGAATGCCGTCGACGGCCTGGTAATGCTTGCGCACCCAGTGGAAACGCACCGCGGCATCGCTGACGTTGTGCAGCGTCCAGTCCGCGCCCGGCGGAATGAACGCATAGCCGCCCGGCTTCAGCACGTGCTTCTTGCCTTGCAGCGTCAGCTCGGCTTCACCTTCGACGACGAACAGCACCGCTTCGGCATTCTTGTCCTGCTCGGGCTTGTCGCTGCCGCCGCCCGGGTTCACTTCGACGATGTACTGCGAGAAGGTTTCGGCGAAACCCGACAGCGGGCGGGCGATCACCCACAGGCGCGTGTTCGTCCAGAACGGCAGCCAGCTCGTGACGATGTCGCGCATCACACCCTTCGGGATCACCGCGTACGCCTCGGTGAACATCGCGCGATCGGTCAGCAGATCGGTCTGCGGCGGGTGGCCGCCATGCGGCGCGTAATACGTTGTCTTAGACATAGTGCATCCAGGCAATGGGTTGGTCCGGCCCCGTACACAAACGGCATCGGGCGGCACGCACGCGCGTGGGGCACGCATGCGGCGGCGGGACGTCGTTGCCGGGGTGGCTTGAAAGCGCATGCGCCTTCGTTCGGTCGGCCAGGCTTCGCGACGGGTTCGTCCGGTTCATCGGACGCGGCGGCCCATGGTTGTGGGGCCGGCGGTCGGGCCGTGGCGCTCGCGATCATGCGGCGAGGCGCGGCCAGCGGCACGGTGCGATGCCGTACGCGAGCATCGCCGACGATAGCGAAGTCGTTCGCAATCGACCAATTAAATGTTGCGATGGATTCCATTCGATTTCCCACTACCTGCCGGCACCCGCGACACGCGGTGAGGAAGCTTGGCGCGGCGGCCTGACTATCAGGGAAATCCTGACGGGCGGGGCAATGCGCTCGTTCGCCGGGACGCTAGAGACGTGCGCGAATAACCGCAGCCATTCCGGTCACGCGCGCGGGTCGCGATACATCTGGTTACGCAGATTGAAGAGGGGGCGACTCGCGCACGACAGCTGGCTGCACCGCGCCAATCCTGAGCCATCATCAGGCCGGAGAGCGGGCCAACGGGAATCGAACGGAACGCGAATGGTGTCGACGCTGCCCGGACGCATTCAGTCACGAGAGGCGATGTAGTCGGGAAACGGGGAAATACAGCGAGGAGGGAAACTTGCCTGCCCGTCGATCGGGCATCCGGCCGCGGCTGAAGAAGCCGGAAAGTGTTTGCCGGTCTGGCCGGCGATCGCGGCCCGGCAGGCGGCCGGGCCGAATCTCGCGTCGGGTGCCGACGCCGTCGGCGCGCCGGTGC
>NZ_JAAGPO010000296.1:0-9076 GCF_017104825.1 Burkholderia sp. Ac-20345
TGCCGCGCTGCCGACCGCGCTCGCAGTCGATGCCTGGCCGGCGCTCACGCCGCCCGATTGCTGGAACGCGTACTGACGGCAATTCGCATCGTCGGCGCGGAACTGGTCGAACGACTTGCCGGTGCCGGGCAGCGCCATCACGCTCGGCCCGGTCGGCATGTACGCGCACGCGCCGAGCAGGCCGGCCAGCGCCAGCGCGGCCGGCACGCGCAGAGATCGAAATACGGATTTCATGGTCGCGCCTCCGTCACTGCGGCCGCGCCGGCACCGATCGCCAGCCCGACTTGCAGGTCTTCACATACGGGTAGTAATGCTTCGACGCGTCGCAGTAATACCAGAGGTTCGCGTCGCCTTCGTCCTGCGGCTGTCCCTGCTCGACGTACTCGGGCGGCGGCCCCGGATCGACGGGCACTGCGACGACTGGCGGCGGGTAGTAGTAAGGCGCAGGGACGACGGGGTAGTAATACGGGTAGCCGGGGCCGATATAGACCCCGACCCGGGCGGCATGCGCCACGCCGCCCGTCGCGATCGCCACTGCGGCCACCGTGCCCAGTGCGAGCTTCAATCCATTCACGTCACGTTCTCCGGCTGGCGGTTCGTCGATGCGAACCCGACATACCGAACGCTACGCCGCACGCGATCCGTCATCCATTACGGGCACACGCGCCAATGTTGCGCGACGTTACCAATGTGACAGACCCCATCGGCCGCGGCCCGCCGGTACGTCCGGGCGCATTACGCGATAACGCACCGCAACGGTTCGGGCGCCGCGCCGAGCGGTATCACGCGACATTTGCGTCCGCACCGAACCGTTCCGATGACGCGACGCGCCATATTGACGCACGTGCGTCAGACCGCCACGCCACGGCTACGCGCGCCGCAGGCAGCCTTCTTGATACGAATCAACGATTTACCCCGGAATCGCGCGCGACGGGCTGGACATCTGCGACGAGTTGGCGCATTTCGCGGTGCAACATCGCGGCACATACTCCAGCCAACCCCGACGCCCGTCCGCCGGGGTCCGCCGGCACCCGCCGGCGGGTATCGTCAGCCTCGGTCAACTGGTATGGACACCGCTCTTTCGGCCCTCGATCTGGCCCGCCTGCAATTCGCGTTCACCGTCTCCTTTCACATCGTCTTTCCGGCGCTGAGCATCGGCCTCGCCAGCTTCATCGCCGTGCTCGAATATCGCTGGCTGAAAACCGGCAAGCAGTACTACAAAACCCTCTGCCTGTTCTGGTCGAAGATCTTCGCGGTCGCGTTCGGGATGGGCGTCGTCTCCGGCGTCGTGATGAGCTACCAGTTCGGCACGAACTGGTCGGGCTTCTCGAGCTTCGCGGGCGCCGTCACCGGGCCGCTGCTGATGTACGAGGTCATGACCGCGTTCTTCCTCGAAGCCGGCTTCCTCGGCATCATGCTGTTCGGCTGGAACCGCGTAAGCCCGCGCGCGCACTTCGGCGCGACGCTGATGGTCGCGATCGGCACGCTGATCTCGACGTTCTGGATCCTCGCGTCGAACAGCTGGATGCAGACGCCGCAGGGCTTCGAGATCGTCGACGGCCGCGTCGTGCCGACCGACTGGTTCGCGATCATCTTCAACCCGTCGTTCCCGTACCGCCTGTTCCACATGGCGATCGCCGCGTTCATCGTCGCCGCGCTGGTGGTGGCCGCGACCGGCGCGTGGCACCTGCTGAAGGGCCGCCGCGACAAGGGCGTGAAGAAGATGTTCTCGATGGCGCTGTGGCTGCTGCTCGTGCTCGCGCCGCTGCAGGCCGTGATCGGCGACCAGCACGGCATCAACACGCTGAAGCACCAGCCCGCGAAGATCGCCGCGATCGAAGGGCTGTGGGAAACCGAGAAGGGCGGCACGCCGCTCAACCTGTTCGGCATTCCGGACATGAAGGCGGAAACGACCCGCTACGCGGTGAAGGTGCCGCACCTCGGCAGCCTGATCCTCACGCACAGCTGGGACGGCGAGATCCGCGGCCTGAAGGAATTCGCGCCGGAAGACCGCCCGAATTCGACCGTCGTGTTCTGGAGCTTCCGGATCATGGTCGGCCTCGGCTTCGCGATGATCGGCCTCGCCGCGCTCGCATGGTTCCTGCGCCGCCGCGGCCGCCTGTATGAATCGAAGTGGTTCCAGCGCTTCGCGCTCGTGATGGGCCCGACCGGCTTCGTGTCGCTGCTCGCGGGCTGGGTGACGACGGAAGCAGGCCGCCAGCCGTGGGTCGTGTATGGCGTGATGCGCACCGCGCATGCGGTATCGCCGCTGTCGGTGCAGCAGGTCAGCCTGTCGATGATGACGTTCGTGATCGTGTACTTCCTCGTGTTCGGCACCGGCGTGTACTACATGCTCAAGCTGATGAAGGCCGGCCCCGCGCTGCCCGACGTGAAGCACGACGACACCCCCGACACGCGCCCCGATCACACCGCGCGCCGCCCGATGTCGGCCGTCGACGAGCCGCTCGAGACCGTCTGAGCCCCACCCTTTCCGCATACGAGAAAACCTATGGACGTCACCGTAATCTGGGCCGCGATCATCGCATTGGGGCTCTTCATGTACGTCGTGCTCGACGGCTTCGACCTCGGCATCGGCATCGTCTTCCCGTTCTTCCCGGACGAGAAGGAACGCGACCTGATGATGAACACGGTCGCGCCCGTGTGGGACGGCAACGAAACCTGGCTCGTGCTCGGCGGCGCCGGGCTGTTCGCGGTGTTCCCGGTCGTCTACTCGACCGTGCTGTCGGCGCTGTACCTGCCGCTGATCTTCATGCTGGTGTGCCTGATCTTCCGCGGCGTGTCGTTCGAGATCCGCGCAAAGGCGCGGCGCACGAAGCAGCTGTGGGATCTCGCGTTCATCGGCGGCTCGACCGGCGCGACGCTGTTCCAGGGGATCGCACTCGGCGCGTTCCTGCAGGGCATCAACGTGAAGGACGGCGTGTTCGCGGGCGACGCCTTCGACTGGCTCACGCCGTTCAGCCTGCTGACCGGCCTCGGCCTGATCGTGACCTATGCGCTGCTCGGCTGCTGCTGGCTCGTCGCGAAGACGGAAGGCGACCTGCAGCGCCGCCTCCATCGCGTCGTGTGGCCGCTGACGGTCGTGCTGCTCGGCTTCATCGCGGTGGTCAGCCTGTGGACGCCGCTGCAGGATCCGGCCATCGCGCAGCGCTGGTTCGATTCGGGGCTGTTCTGGCGCCTGCTGCCGGTGCCGTTCCTGGTCGCCGGGTGCGCGGTGTGGATGCGCCGCGCGGTGCGCGACCGGCACGACATGACGCCGTTCGTGCTCGCGCTGGCGCTCGTGCTGCTCGGCTACGTCGGCCTGCTCGTCACGCTGTTCCCGTATGCGATTCCTCAGACGATGACGATCTGGGAAGCCGCGGCGCCGCGTTCCAGCCAGACCTTCACGCTGGTCGGCGCAGCGGTTATCCTCCCGATCATCATCGCCTACACGACGATGGGTTACTGGGTATTCCGAGGCAAGGTGCGCCATGAAGACCAGCATTACTACCACCACTGATTCCGCCGGGCGCCCCGCCGCGGCGCCACGGTCGCGGATGCGCGGCTGGATGTGGTTCGTCGTCCTGTGGGCGGGCGGCGTGATCGGCGCCGTCTCGCTCGGCTACGCGTTCAAGATCTTCATGAACCTGACGCTGTTTGCGGTGAAGTAGGCGAAGCGGCTGCCGGGTCGGGCGACGATCCGGGCAGCCATTTTCTCGTCGACGGCTTCAGCGTCGGCCGGATGCACCGGGCGCCGCGCCGGCATCCGCGCCCATTCTCCGACCGGCGGCAGCGGCCCTCCGATCCCCGTTCCTCCGTTGCGCCCCCGGCGCCGGCACATGCGTGCCGATCACCGCTCGCACGACGTCGTGCACATCGCCTTGTCCATCGCGCCGAAGAAGGTCTGGTAGTAATCGGGCTCGACGATGGTCTTCATCCGCGAGTCGCCGTTGCTGTCCCATACCGTGCGGTCGAATCGCGCACGCACGATCGCGTCGCGCGCCGCCGTCACGCGAACCGTGACGACGGCGGCCACCCGCTCGTGATCCGGTTTCGCGGGCAAGCCGCCGATGCGCGCCTTCAGCGCGCCGCGCAGCAGCTGCCGCCACTTCGGAATCAGCGTATCGCTGCGCCCGCCCTCGATCAGCCCCGAATCCCGATCGACCGTCACCGGCGCATAACCCTGCGCGCGCAGCACGCCGGCCACGGCGTCGAGTGCGCGCCCCTGCGTCGCCCCCGCATAGCGGCGGTCGGTCATCATGCGCAGCGTCTGCTGCTCGCTATCGGACAGGTCGACTTCGGTCTGGCTGGAGCTGTAGCGCACCAGCGATCCGCCGCTGCCGATCTGGCGTTCGTTTTCCGGCTTCGACGCGCACCCGGTCAGCACCGCGAGCAGCCCGGCACAGGCGAGCGCCAGCGCGCCGCGGCCACGCACCGGCGGCACCGCCGCCTCGCGGCGCATCGCGCGCCGCGCCGTGCGCCGGTCGCGAAGACGGCGGCGAATTCCGGTTGATCGGCAATCGGGTGGCGCTATGATCGTCATCGCGGTTTTCTCCTGTCGGCGCCATCATAGGGAGGCGCCCCAACCGCCACAAACGACATTTTTTGACCCACTGTGTAGCTTTTCTTCGCGATTTCACGATGCGCCGATTGCCGCCCCTGAACGCGCTGCGCAGCTTCGAAGCTGCCGGCCGCCTGCAGAGCCTCACCCTCGCCGCCGACGAGCTGAACGTGACCCAAAGTGCGGTCGCGCAGCAGATCCGCGTGCTCGAATCGTTCTTCGGGCAGAAGCTGTTCGAGCGCGACGGACGCTCGTTGCGGCTCACGCCGCGCGCGCGACATTACCTCGTCGACGTCGCAAGCTGCCTCGGCCGGCTCGCGCAGGCGACGGGGCAGATGTTCGAACCCGTCGGCGGCCATCCGGTGCGGATCAACGCATCGGTGTCTTTCTCACACGGATGGTTGCTCACGCAACTGGCCGCGTTCCAGGCCGAGCATCCCGATATCGACGTGCAACTCGTCACGACGCCCGACGCCGAGCACGACCAGTTCGACGAAACCTGCGACATCGTGGTCCGCCGCTATACGCCGGAGCTGCGCCGCAAGGGGTTCGTGTCGCGGCCGCTGCTCGCGGCCGTCGCGGTGCCGGTGTGTGCGCCCGGCCACCCGGTGCTCGAACAGGCGCGAACGCCGGCCGACCTGCGCAACGCGCCGCTGCTGCATTACGCGGGCTTGCCGCAGGCGTGGCAATACTGGTTCCACCAGGCGGGCTCGGCCGTCACCGAGACGCTGCGCGGGCCGTTCTATCGCGAATTCTTCCTGATGACCAAGGCTGCCGCGAGCGGGCTCGGCGTGTGCCTCGCCCCTCGCGCGGTGGTGCGCGACGACATCGAGCACGGGCGGCTCGTCGCGCTGTTTCCGGAAGTCCGCCTGGAAGGGCCGCCGTTTCATTGCCTGTATCGCGACGACGACGATCCGTCGCTGCGCACGTTCGTCGACTGGCTGTTTGCGCGGGCGGAGGCGCTGGAGGGGAGGCCGCCGCAGTAACCCGCGCGGCGCGGGCGACGCCCCCCGTTGCTGCTTGCTTCAGCGCCGCTCGCGCAGCGCCGCCTCGATCTTCCGATCGGTCTTGTACTGGCTCAACGCATACACCGACCAGATCGCGGCCGGCAGCCAGCCGATGATCGTGATTTGCAGGATCAGGCAGATGATCCCGGCGATCGGGCGGCCGATCGTGAAGAACTGGAACCACGGCAGCAGCAGGGCAAGCAGAAGGCGCATCTGGAATCCTCTCGAGGCGTCATTGAACGTTCGTGCATCGCCAATATGGCGAGTTGCCCGCGCCATTTCAAGTCCGCTACAGACGACCACCGGGCGAGAAGCCGTAACCCCACGCCACCAGGCTAAGCCGAATCGGCCAGCCACCGCGCGACCCGCGCAACGAGCGGATCCGCTTCGTCGAAGCATTCGGCGCCCGCCACGCGCGGCGCGTCGCAAATCGCGAACACCGGCTTGCCCCACTGCAACCCGAGCGCGATCTCGGACAGCGTGCCGAGCCCGCCGCCGACCGCGATCAGGCACAGCGACGCACGCGCGACGAGTGCGTTGCGCGTGATGCCGAGCCCCGTCGGCAGCGCGACGCTCAGATAGGGATTCGCGAGCGTCGCGTCGTCTTCCGGCAGCAGCCCGATCGCGCACCCGCCGGCCGCCTGCGCGCCGCGCGCGGCCGCCTCCATCACGCCCTGCTTGCCGCCGCCGACGATGGCGACACCCGTCGCCGCGAGCGCATGCGCGATCCGCTCCGCAACCCGCATCTGCTCGTCGGTCGCCTCACGCGGACCGATCACGCCGACCGGCATGCAATGCCGCCGCGCGCCGCGCTGCCGCTGCGCGAGTTGCGCCAGCGCGTCACGCGCCGCATCCGACCACTCATCCATGACGTCGTTGCCGTACAAGGCCTTCCCCCAATGCAAGAACGCAGGTGCAGATCGCCGTCAGCACGATCGACAGCACGGCCGCCTGCGAGAAATCGGTTTGCCCGTCCGACAGCTTCAGATACATCAGCAGCGGCAGGATGTTGATCTGCGTGCCGGCCAGCGCGAGCGCCGTGCCGTAGGTGCCGAGCGCGATCGCCGTGACGAGGCACCACGCGGACGCGACCGACGGCCACAGTTCGCGCCACGCGACGTCGAGCCACGCGCGCCACGGCCGTGCGCCGAGCGTCAGCGCCGCCTCGAGCGGGCGCCGGTCGAGGTTCGCGAGCGCCGGGTAGATCATCAGCGCGACCCGCGGAATCAGGTAATACGCATACGCGACCGCCAGCCCCGGCATCGTGTAGATCGCGCCGCCGAGCACGTTCGGGTCTGCACCCAGCGACGCCGCCAGCGTGGTGACGAAGCCGGCGCGGCCGAACGCGAGGATGAAGCCGTAGGCAATCACCAGCCCGGAGAACGCGAGCGGCACGCCGAGCAGCGCGAGCGTCCAGTGGCGGCGGGCAGGCGACTGCCCCGCCAGCGCGAACGCAACCGGCACGCCGACGCTGACCGACAGCGTGCCGGCGCCCACCGCGAGCGCCAGCGAACGTGCGATTGCATCGGCGACGAGCGGATCGCGCAGCACCGCGCCGAACGCGCGGCCGCCGTCCGTGAAGGCCGAGCCGACGAGCGCGGCGAGCGGCAGCGCGAAGCACACCGCCAGCAACACCGCCGCCGGCACCGCGCCGAAGCGGCGCAACACGCCGCGTTCCGCCAGGGAGGTTTGCATCGCGCGCCCCTTAGTTGCCGAGCGTTGCCTGCGACCAAAGCTGGTCGACCTCGGCCTTGCGCGTGGCCGCCTTCGTCACGTCGAGCGGACGCACCTGCGGCGCCTTCGGCAGCTTCGCCGCGACGTCCGGCGCGACCGGCGTGCCGGGCACGGCCGGCCGCACGAAGCCTTGCGCGAACAGCGCCTGCCCGACGTCGCTCATCACCAGGTTCAGCCACAGCTGCGCGGCGGACGGGTTCGGGCCGTTCTTCACGAGGCTCATCGCATACGGCGCCGAGACGCTGCCGTCCTGCGGAATCACGACGTCGGCCGCATCGCCCATCCCATCGACGTACTTCGCCTTCAGGCCGTCGTTCTCATAGCCGATCAGGATCGGAATCTCGCCCTTCACGAACTTCGCATACGGCGTCGTGCCCTCGACGCGCAGCACGTTGCCCGCGCTCTTCAGCTTGCCGAAGAATTCCGCGCCGGGCTTCGGGTTCTCGACGCTGCCGCCGTTCGCATACGCGGCCGCGAACACGGCAACCTGCCCTTGCCCGGTCGAACGCGGGTCGAGATAGACGACCGCGTTGCGATACTCCGGCTTCAGCAGGTCGGACCAGCGCTGCGGCGCGTTCTTCACGAGCTTGCGGTTGACGAGGAACGCGATGTTCAGCGAGTGCACCGCGAACCAGCGGCCGTCCGCCGAGCGAAACACGTTCGGCAGCTTGTCGAAGTTGACCGGCTTGAACGGCGCGACGACATCCTTGTTTTCCGCATCGAGCGCCGACGCGGCGAAGTAATACGCGGTATCGGCCTGCGGACGGCGGCGCGACTTGTCGAGCGCGACGACGGTCGCGGCCGAGCCGATGTCGTTGTAGGTGATCTCGACCTTCGGATAGCGCTTGCGGAACTCGGCGAACAGCGCCTTCCAGTTCGCCCATTCGGGGCCCGTGTCGAACGACACGACGAGCCCCTCGTCGGCGGCCTTCGCATACAGCGCGTCCTCGCCCGGATACAGCGGTGCGGCATGCGCCGGCGCGGCAGCCAGCGCCGCGAACGCGCACAGCGCCAGCACGCCGGCACGCATGGTCTTCACAAGAGGGTGGCCTGCAAGCATCGGGGATCTCCGTTGAATGAAAGGGGTCATTGCACGGCCGGCGCGGCCGGCAGCACGAGCAGATGGCGCGGCTCGATCGCGATACGCCGTGTGGCCGGCACGCGGCCTTCGCACAGCAGCGGGTCGGCCGAGCCGGCGGGAATGAAGTCGTAGCGTTGCGTCGCGCCGAAGTAGCGCACTTCGCCCGGACAGCCGTCGATGCGGTTCACGCCGTGCTCCGGCGGATCGGCCTCCACGTGCTCGGGCCGCACCAGCACCTCGATCTCGGCACCCGGCTGGTGCGGGCCGGTCTCGGCGCGCAGCGTCGCGAAACGCACATCGACCGTGTCGTGTGCGATCACGCGGCCGCGCAGCAACGTCGAATGCCCGACGAAGCGCGCAACCTGCGCGGACGCGGGCCGCTCGTACAGGTCGCGCGGCGTGCCCACCTGCAGCACCCGCCCGCCGTCGACGATCGCGACGCGGTCGGCCATGCTCAGCGCCTCGTCCTGGTCGTGCGTGACGAGCAGCGTCGTCGCGCCGCACGCACGCTGCAACGCGCGAATTTCGTCGCGCAACTGATGGCGGATGCCGGCGTCGAGCGCCGCCAGCGGCTCGTCGAGCAGCAGCAGCTTCGGCCGCTTGACCAGCGAGCGCGCGAGCGCGACGCGCTGCTGCTGGCCGCCGGACAGCTGATGCGGCTTGCGCTTCGCGTACTTGCTCATCTGCACGAGTTCG